>DASXLN010000148.1:0-3549 GCA_036496165.1 Gaiellaceae bacterium
CGACTTAAAATCGGGTGACCCTCGGGTCGTACGGGTTCGACTCCCGTCCCCGGCATCGTCACCCGTTCGACCCGACTTCGTAACCGAAAGGGGCAGCCGACGACCGGCGTGCGCTACACCATCGGAAGAGCATGAGCGCGATCGCCACCACGCCCGATCCGCCCGGGTTCGTCCTGCGCCGCGAGCTCGTGCTCGGGGGCCTCGTGACGGCCGTCGTCGCGGGGTTGATCCTGCTCGTCGGCCCGAGCCCCGGCGACGCCGCGGCGCATCTCTATCGCACGCTTCTCGTCCAGCACGGCGCGCTCGTCTGGGACAACTACTGGTTCGCGGGGAACTATCCGCTCGCGTCGTACAGCCTCCTCTATTACCTGCCCGCTGCAGTGATCGGGAACCTGCCGCTCGTCTTCATGGCGGCGGTGGCGTCGACGGTGCTCTTCGCGTCGATCGCGCTGCGGGAGTGGGGGCGCGTTGCGCTCTGGCCGACGCGGGCGTTCGGCGTCGCCGCGGCTGCGCCGCTCTTCACCGGCGGGTACGCGTACGCGCTCGGGTTCGCGGCGATGCTCGGTGCGCTCAAGGCACTGCAGGCACGGCGGACGCTGCTCGTCGTCGTGCTCGCGCTCCTGACCGTCGGCTTCAGTCCGCTCGCATTCGCGTTTCTCGCGCTCATCGCCTGCGCCGTCCTCGTCGCGCGGCGCATGATCTCGCGGCAGACGCTGGTCATGGCCGCCGGTCTTTGCGCGGCGGCGGCCGTCGAGCTCGCCGTCCTCGTCCTCTTCCCGAGCGGCCACGTGGTCTACCCGTTCCACCTCGTCGACTTCTTGGCGGTGCTCGCGCTGTGCGCCCTCGGCATCCTCGTCGCCCGGAGGGCGCGCCATGCGCGCGCCCTCGTCGCCTTCTACGCGCTCTGGGGTCTCGGCAGCGTGTTGTTCTTCGTCGTCCAGTCGCCGCTCGGCGACAACTGGACGCGGCTGAGCGAGGTCTGCTTCCCGCTCATGCTCCTGACCGCGAGCCTCGCCGACTTCCGGCCGCGCCGCCTCGTCGCGCTTGCGCTCGCGGGCGCGTTCGCCTACACGCTCACGCCGTATCTGCTCCTCGTGCCGTACAGGCTCGACGGCCGGCCGGCGACCGCGAAGTACTGGCAGCCGGCGATCGGATTTCTCAAGGAGCACACGGCGCCGGGCTTCCGCGTCGAGGTCGTCCCCACCGCGGCGCACTGGGAGTCCTACTGGATCCCGAAGGCGGGCAT
Source organism: Gaiellaceae bacterium (assembly GCA_036496165.1). Lineage (GTDB taxonomy): Bacteria > Actinomycetota > Thermoleophilia > Gaiellales > Gaiellaceae > Palsa-739. Next base: position 1,247 of record DASXLN010000148.1, read on the forward strand.
CCCGCTCGCGCGCGGCTGGTACAGGCAGATCGACCAGGTCGACAACCCGCCGCTGTACTCGAAGCGCCTCGACCCGGCCTCGTACCGGCAGTGGCTGCGCTCGCAGGCGATCGAGTACGTCGCGCTCGCGTCGACGCCGCTCGACTGGGACGGCGGACCGCAGGAGGCGCGCATCCTTCGGTCGCCGGCGTCCGGCCTCAAGCTTGCGTTCCGCACGAAGGACTGGACGATCTACCGGCTCCCCGACCCGACGCCGCTCGTCACCGGGCCCGGTCGGGCGCGAGTGACGGCATTCGGGCACACGACGATCCACGGCGCCGTCTCCGAGCCGGGCCGCTACCTCCTGCGCTCGCATTACAGCCCGTATCTGCGGCTCGGCGCCGGCACGGGCTGCGTGCGGCGCGCGCCGGGATCGATGACCTGGCTCGAGCTGAAGCGCGCCGGCCCGTTCGTCCTCTCCGTGCCGGCGTCCGCCGACGGGCTCTTCGACGCGCTCACGGCCCGGCACCACGGCTCCTGCTGATCGAAGCCCGCGCCCGGCCCCTCACTACACTGCGCGCGTGGCTCGCCTGGAGGCATCGCCGCTCGAAGGCCCACTCGAGTGGGACACGCCGCTCTTTCTCATGGCCCGCGCGCAGTTCGAGCAGGCGCTCCCGTACGCGGATGTCTCGCCGATGGTCACGGAGCGGCTCAGCTTCCCCGAGCGCGCGCTGATCGTGAGCGTCCCGCTGCGACGGGACGACGGCAGCTGGGAGGTGTTCGCCGGGTACCGCGTGCAGCACTCGACGGTGCTCGGCCCGACGAAGGGCGGCGTGCGCTACGACCCCGAGGTCTCGCTCGGCGAGTGCGCGGCGCTTGCTTCGTGGATGACGTGGAAGTGCGCGCTGCTTCGTCTGCCGTACGGCGGGGCGAAGGGCGGCATCCGCTGCGACCCGCGTGCGCTGTCGCAACGCGAGCTCGAGCGGATGACGCGCCGTTTCACGTCCGAGCTGATCGCGTCCATCGGGCCGCAGACCGACATCCCTGCGCCCGACATGGCGACGAACGAGCAGACGATGGCGTGGATGATGGACGCGTACTCGATGCAGAAGGGCTACGCCGTCCCCGAGGTCGTGACGGGCAAGCCGATCGCACTCGGCGGCTCGCTCTTCCGCCGCGAGGCGACGGGCGCCGGCGTCGTCATGTGCGCGGAGCGGGCGTGCGAGCGGCTCGCCATGCCGCTCTCGCAACAGCGGTGCGTCGTCCAGGGGTTCGGCAACGTCGGCGGCGTCGCAGCGACCGAGCTGCACGTGCGCGGCGCCACGGTCGTCGGCGTCTCCGACATCTCCGGCGGCGTCCACGCAGCGGACGGCCTCGACGTCCCCGAGCTGCACGCATACGTCGCCGAGCACGGGTCGCTCGCCGGCTACGACGGCGGCGAACGGATCACGAACGAAGAGCTGCTCGAGCTCCCGTGCGACATCCTCGTCGTCGCCGCGCGCGAGGACCAGCTCACCGGCGACAACGCGGGTCGCGTGCACGCGCGGCTCATCGTCGAGGGCGCGAACGGGCCGACGACGCTCGAGGCCGACGCGATCTTCGTCGAGCGCGGCATCCCGGTCGTCCCCGACATCCTCGCGAACGCGGGGGGCGTCACCGTCTCGTACTTCGAATGGGTGCAGGATCTCGGCCGGCTGTTCTGGGATCGCGACGAGATTCGGATCAAGCTCGCCGACAAGATGGCGGACGCGTTCGACCGTGTGTGGTCGGTCTCGGAAGAGAAGGCGATCACGCTCCGGCAGGCCGCGATGGTGGCGGCGATCCGCGAGGTCGCGGCCGCGCTCGAGTCGCGGGGGATCTACCCGTGAGTGTCGTGCGCGACGCGATGGTCCCGGAGCCGACGTCGCTGCCTGCGGCTGCGACGGCGCAGGAAGCGGGGCGCTGCTTCGCCGAGAGCCCGGAGACCCGCGCAGTCTTCGTCTCCGACGACGACGGGACGCTCGTCGGCGTCATCACGCGGAAGACGCTCGTGCGCGAGGTCGTCGCGGCCGGCCAGGACCCGCGCGAGGTGCGTGTCGGCGACATCGCCGAGCCGCCGCACTACACGATCGACGCGTCGTTGCCGCTCGATGAGGGCTTCCACATGCTCGAAGAGCTCGACCTCGAGCGCGTGCCCGTCGTCGAGGGCGGGCGCCTCGTCGGCGTCCTCTCACGCGCGGTCGTGCAACGCCGGCTCGCCGAAGACGAGCCGCCCGCGGTCGAAGTCGTCTAGAGCGACGCGAAGGGCCCGCTCGCGCGGGCCCTTCGCTTTTCGTGGATCTCCG
>DASXLN010000149.1:0-2041 GCA_036496165.1 Gaiellaceae bacterium
TCGAGACGCCGACGAACGGCGACGCGAGGACGCTGACGAGCGCGCGGTCGTCGTACCGGTTCTGCAGCAGTCGCAGGTACGCGAGCAGGTCGACGACCTGCTGCTGGCCGAAGTAGCCCTTCCCCGTCGCGCGGTAGGTCGGCAGGCCCGCACGCCGGAGCTCCTGCTCGTACAGCTCCGCGTCCGTGCCGGCGGCGAAGAGGACGACGATCTCCCCCGCCGTCGCCGCGCCGGTGTCGACGAGCTCGCGCACGCGCCGTGCGATCGCGCGCGCCTCGGCGCGACGCCAGTGCACGCCGGTCTCCTTGTACGCCGCCTTGTCGGTGACGAGGAGCTCGACCGGGTGGCCGAACACCGGGTCGGGAAACTCGGCCGCGGCGGCGAGCTGCTGGAACTCGTCGCCGAAATGCGCGCCGAAGAGCTCGTTGACGGCAGCGAGCACCTCCGGGCGCGAGCGGTAGTTCAGCGTCAGGGGGAGCAGCTGCCCCGCGCGGGCGCGCCGCTCGCGGAACACACGCACGTCGGCGTGGCGGAACCCGTAGATGGACTGGAACTCGTCGCCGACGAAGAACAGCTCGGCGCCGCCGCCCGCGAGCAGGTCGACGAGCTCGCACTGCAGGCGGTTCGTGTCCTGGAACTCGTCCACCATGATCGACCGGAAACGAAGCGACTCGCGCTCGCGGATCGACTCGTCGTCGCGCAACAGGTCGCGCGCGTGCAGCTGGAGGTCCTCGAAGTCGAGCGCGGACTCGCGCGCCTTCTCCTCCGCATACGCGGCGGCGAATCGTTCCAGCAGCTCCTGCAGCAGGTCGCGGTCGCGCGCGGCCGCCTCGTCGAGCGCGGCCTGCTCGACCGCACGACGCGCCTCCTCGTACAGGAGCGCGCGGTCGCTCTTGTCGCGGAAGCCGGAGAGATCGAGCAGGCGGTCGGGACGCGCGTCGCGCTCGAGGAGCGCAAGGAGCTGCGCCGCCGTCTCGCCGCCCAGCGCCGTCGCTGCATCCCGCAGCTCCGCGACGCGCTCCTCGAGCTCGGGCTTCTCGCCGACGCCGAGGACGAGCTCGCGCCCGGCAGAGCGCAGCGTCTCGTAGACGCCGGTGAGCATCCGGCGCAAGCCGGATGCGCCGTACGTCGCAAGCAGCTGGAGCCGGGCCGGCTCGCCGCTCGCACAGAACTCGGAGAGCGCGCGCTCGAACGCCTCACTGCGGAGCACGGCCCCCTGCGCTTCGTCGAGCTCGCGGAACCGCGGGTCGAGCCCGGCTGCGAACGGATACGACTTCAGGAGGCGGAGGCAGAAGCCGTGAATGGTCGAGATCCAGGCGCCGTCGAGCTCGCGCGCGAGATCGTGGCGTCCGCGTGCCGACAGCTCGGCGCGGATGCGCGTCCGCAGCTCGCCGGCCGCGCGCCGTGTGTACGTGATGACGAGGATCGAGTCGACGTCGAGCCCCTGGTCGCAAACCGCGCGCGCGAACCGCTCGACGAGCACTGCGGTCTTCCCCGTTCCTGCCCCGGCCGAGACGAAGACCTCGCCGGTCGCCTCGACTGCGGCGAGCTGCTGCTCGTTCACGCGCGCTCCACCCGGCACATCGGCCAGAGGTCGCACCACGGCGGGCACTCGCCGCCGCGCGGATCGTGGTCGACGTCGCCGGTGCGGATGCGGCCGGCGAGGCGCCGCGCCGTCTCCTCCGCGCCTCGCACGAGCGACCAGAAGGCGTCCTCGTCGAGGTAGTCGTTCTTGTAGGCGCCGGGCAGCAGCTCGCCTTCCTCCTTGCGCAGCAGGCCGCGCGCGCGGCGCTCCCCCGCGAGCGGGCGGTAGACGCCGCCGAGCGGCTCGATGCCGACGAGGTCGCGGAGGACGAGCATGTACAGCGGGATCTGGAGTCGCAGCTCCTTCTCGATCTCGACCGCCGAGTGCGCGTGCTTGCCCGACTTGTAGTCCTGCACGATCCCGCGCGCGCTGAACGGGTCGATGTCGATGCGGTCGATCTTCCCGGAGAGCGTGAGCCCGTCGCCGAGGTCGAGCCCGCGCTGGAGCTCCGGCGCA
>DASXLN010000150.1:0-5299 GCA_036496165.1 Gaiellaceae bacterium
CGGCGAAGCCGAGATGGACGTCGGGCGACGTCGGGTCGATGCCGAGCTTCACCCGCAGCGGCCGCCCGAGCTTCAGCTTCTGCTCGAGGCCGCCCTCGGGAAGGACGTGCACCGCGTGGCGCGTCGGGACGAAGTCGCTCACGGAAGGGCGACCGAGAGCGCGACAGGCTCGATGTCGTCCGCCGGCTCGAACCCGAACACCTGGCCGACGAACGACAGCACCGCCTCCTGCGAACGGACGACGTTCTCCTCCTTGCGGAAGCCGTGCCCTTCGCCCTCGAACGGGAGGTATGCGTACGGGATCCCCTTGCGCTCGAGCACCTCGACCATCATCTCGGCCTGCGCGGGCAGGACGACCTTGTCGTCGAGCCCCTGCAGGAGCAGCAGGGGCCGCTCGATCTGGTCGACGAAGTGCACGGGCGAGCGCGCGCGGTACAGGTCGGCGCGCTCGGGATATGGCCCGATCATCGAGTCGAGGTAGCGGGACTCGAACTTGTGCGTGTCGAGTGCGAGCGCCTCCGCGTCGGCGACGCCGAAGAAGCTGACCCCGGCGGCAAATGCCTCCGGGTCGAAGACGAGCGAGCACAGGACGACGTAGCCGCCGGCGCTCCCGCCCTCGACCCACGTACGGTCGGGGTCGGCGTCGCCCGTCTCGGCGAGGTGCTTCGCCGCGTCGACGCAGTCGGCCCAGTCGATCTCGCCCCAGCGCCCGTTCAGAAGCCGGCGGTACTCGCGCCCGTAGCCGGTGCTGCCGCGGTAGTTGACGTCGACGACGCCGATCCCGCGCTGCGTCAGGTACTGGATGTCGAGCCCGAGATGCGGCGCGGTGTGCGCCGTCGGCCCGCCGTGGCAGATCACCTGCAGCGGCGGCGCTTCCCCGTCAGGCCCTTCGGAGCCGGGATTCGCGGGCGGATAGAAGAACGCGTGTGCGGTGGCGCCGTCGCGGGTGCGGTACTCGATCGCGCGCGGGATCGACGTCGATGCCGGGTCGAGCTCCACCTCGAGCGAGCGGCGGATGGTCTCTTCGCTGCGCGCGTCGACGTCGTAGGAGACGAGCGCCGACGCCTTCGCGGGCGAGCCCGCCGAGAAGACGACGCGGCTGCCGTCCGCGGCGAGCGCCGTCGAGGAGTACGCCGTGTAGTCGAGGCCGAGGTCGCGGAGCGACCCGTCCTCGAGCAGCTGGAGCGAGTCGGCCGCGTTCCGCGTGACGACGCAGACGATCCGGCCGTCCGCGAGGAAGCCGTACCAGGTCATGCCGAACACCCACGCCGGGCCGCCGATCTCGGCGCCCTCGAGCTCCGTCAGCGGCTCGCCGTCGCGGTAGACGTTCCACCAGCCGGTTCGGTCGGAGCACCAGTGCAGCGCCCCGTCCGGCGACCACTGCGGGGCGATGACCGACTCGTCGCGCGCGCCGGCGACGACGTCGCCGTCGACGTACAGGTACGTCCCGTCCCACGGCATGTTCGGGTGGTCCCACGCGAGCCAGGCGAGACGCTCGCCGGCCGGGTCGAAGCGCGGCGCCATGTAGAAGTCGTGCCCGGACTGGATCACCGTCGGCTCGGCGGAGCCGTCTGCCGGGAGCGAGACGAGCTCGTTCAGCACCTCGCCGCCCTCGTGGCGCTCGCGGACGCAGACCATGGTCGCGCCATCGGAGGTGACGGCGCCGTCTGCGTACCGCAGCGAGTGCTGCTCCGGCGGCTCCGGCGTGATCGCCGTCCCGTTCCGGTAGAGGCGGCTGTCTGCGAACTCCGAGTGGAAGACGTCGTCGCCGTGGTACCAGACCGCCCCGCCGCCGTACTCGTGCACGCGCGTCCGCGCATTCGCGCCGGGCGGAGTCAACTCGCGGCCCTCGGAGTCGGCGACGGCGACGCGGCCCCCCTCCTCCGGCCTCGCCTCGCTCCAGCGAACGACATCACCGCGCACGTCGACCGTCGCGAACCGGCGCCCACCCGCACGGGCGACCGTGCGCGCGTCGAGCGGCGATGGCCAGGTGCCGTACGGGCGAACGGTCACCGGGCGAGTCTATTGATCCACCGCGACTAGAATCCCGCCTCCCGTGCCGCTGCGCAGACATGGCAGGCGCCGGATCCGCAAGCTCCGCCTCCTGGCGCTCATGGCCGTCCTCGGCGTTCTCGCCGTGACGGCATTCTCGTACGGCGTCGTCCTCGCGGTCGGGCAGCAGCTGAACGGGCTCGACCCCTCCCGCCACCAGCACGAGCAGGTGGACGGGTACGTCTACGCCGCCGACGGCCACACGATCCTCGCCGTCCTGCGCGGCTCGCAGAGCCGCGTGCTCGTGCCGTCGAGTGGGATCTCCGGCTGGATGAAGCAGGCGATCATCGCCACCGAGGACAAGCGCTTCTACCAGCACCGGGGCATCGACGTGCGCGGCATGGCCCGCGCCATCTGGAACGACGTCCGCGGACGACCCGTGCAGGGCGGCTCGACGATCACGCAGCAGTTCGTGAAGAACGCACTCACCGGCAACGAGCGGTCGGTGACGCGCAAGCTGAAGGAGGCGGCACTTGCGTGGCAGCTCGAGCAGACGTGGTCGAAGGACCAGATCCTCACCGCCTACCTCAACACGATCTACTTCGGGAACGGCGCCTACGGCGTCGAGCGCGCGGCGCGCACGTACTTCGGGCACAACGCAATGCGGCTGACCCTCCCGGAGGCGGCGCTCCTCGCCGGTATCCCCGAGGACCCGAGCCTCTACGACCCCGTGACGCACCCCGAGGCCGCCCGCGCACGGCGGAACGTCGTCCTGCAGCTCATGTTGCAGCAGCACGTCATTGACGCGGGGCACTTCCGGTTCGCCGTGCGTGCGCCGATGCCCCGCCCGCAGGACGTCCACCTCTCGGGCGTCCAGGGACAGGTGCCGTACTTCGGCGAGTACGTGAAGGCGCAGCTCGTCGACCGCTTCGGAGCCGGCAAGGTGTTCGGCAGCGGCTACCGCGTGTACACGACGATCAATCTGCACCTGCAGCAGCTGGCGCGCGACGCGGTGCAGAAGATCCTCCCGAGCCCGGATGGGCCGCAAGCGGCGCTCGTCGCGATCAACCCGACCTCCGGGAGCGTCCTCGCGATGGTCGGCGGTCGCAACTTCCACGTCAGCCAGTACAACCTCGCGACCGCGCGCGAGCGGCAGACGGGATCCGCCTTCAAGCCGTTCGTGCTCGCCACGGCATTGCGCGAGGGGATCTCGCCGTTGACGACGTACGTCTCGAAGCCAGTCTCGATCTTCCTCGGGAACAAGTACTGGAGCGTGCACAACTACGAGGGCGAGTACCTCGGCCCGATCGACCTCGTGAAGGCGATCGCGGTCTCCGACAACTCGGTGTTCTCGCAGCTGACGCGTGACGTCGGGCCGGAGAACGTCGTGAAGACGGCGCACGCGGCCGGCATCACCGGGCCGCTCCAGGGGTACTTCGCGATCGGCCTCGGCGTCGAGCCGGTGAGCGTGCTCGAGATGGCGCGCGCGTACGCGACGTTCGCGAACGGCGGCGTCCGCGTCGACGGCACCGTCTTCGGCGACGAGCCGCGCGTCGTCACGAAGATCGAGAACGACGCGAAGAGGATCGTCTACGCGAACGTGCCCAAGGGAAGCCCGGCACTGACGCCCGCGGTGGACGAGACGCTGACGCAGCTGCTCGAGGGCGTCGTCACCGGCGGAACCGGAACGGCGGCGCAGCTTCCCGGCCGCGTCGTCGCCGGCAAGACTGGGACGACGGAGAACTATGGCGATGCGTGGTTCTGCGGCTACACCCCGCAGCTCGTGACCTGCGTGTGGGTCGGCTACCCGGACCGGCTACGGCCGATGCTCACCGAGTTCCACGGCGGACCCGTCGTGGGCGGCTCGTTTCCGGCGCAGATCTGGAAAGCGTTCATGCAGCCGGCGTTGACCGCGATGAACGCGCAGCCGAAGTCGTTCCCGCTGCCGCCGTACATCGGCACCGAGGCGCGTCGGGTGACGTACCGCGACGGGCGCGTCGAGCTCGACGACGGTCTCTGCAAGTCGACGTCACTCATCGTCTACTTCTCGGGTCGCGCGCCGTCGAAGACGGCCGACTGCAAGCGCAACGAGGTCGACGTGCCGAACGTCGTCGGGTGGACGGTCGCGAGCGCGACGACGCGGCTCCAGGCGCAGCCGCTCAGGGCGCAGCTCGTCTACAAGCCCGCCTCGGCGGGGCAGCGCGTCGGCGTCGTGCTGAAGCAGTTCCCCGCCGGCGGGACGCTCTCGTCGTTCGACAAGGTGACGCTCGTGCTTGCGAAGCCGCTGCACGGGGTCGTCCCGAAGACCGTCGGGCTGTCGGTGCGCGCCGCACGCATCCGTCTCTCGAAGCTGAAGCTCGTGCCGCAGGTGACCGGGTCGACCGGGCGCGTCGTCGCGCAGAAGCCGAAGGCAGGAGTTGCCGCCGTCCCCGGCATGAAGGTTCAGCTCGTCGTGAAGTGAATCGTCTTGCTGATCGTGTCGCTCGGCCCGGCGACCGTCACCGTCGCGGTGTAGTGCGCGTGCGACCGAAGCGGTGACACCGGGATGAGGAAAAACGCGCCCGCCGCGACATACGGGTTGATCTTCGGATGCTGCCTCGGATCGACGACGCGAATCGCGACCGGCCCGCCCGGCCCCACGACCTTCGCCGCCGACAGGTGGAACGGGCCCTGGTACTGCCACGGGCCGACCGAGAAGACGTAGATCGTCGGCCCCGTCGTCCGGCCCTGCGGCAGGCCGACGACGTCGCCGGGCGACGCGGGCCACTCGCCGTGCACCATCTGGCTCGTCGGCACGTTCGCGCGGCCGTTCCCCGGATACGTGAACAGCTCGTCGGTCGCGAACTGGCGTCCGCCGCCGACGCTGATGTCCATGCACACGCGCCGACCGCTCTCGTACGTGCCGATCTGCATGAGCGCCGGCGACATCAGCGTCGCCATGTGCAGCGGTAGGTTCTCGAACGGATTCCCGAACTCCCATCCCGACGTGTACGACTGGTCGCCGCCGATGCCGGCGAGCATGCCATCCTTCGTGTAGCCCGGCTTGCCCGGCGTTTCCTGGTGCGTCCACGTGATGCCGTTCCGCTCCTCGTAGCGGACGTGGTGCTCGCAGCCGAGGGTCCCGGCGGCGTTGAGCGTGATGCCGCCAGGGATGCCGTTCGCAACGCGCTGCGCGTTGAGCTTGGCCACGATCTGGCCGGGGCTGACGGCCGCGATGAGCGCGAGAAGGAGGAGCCGCACTGCGGCGATCATCTCATTCGATGTTCGCCTGTACCAGGTACCTGCGGCCGGCGAAGGTCGGTGAGGG
>DASXLN010000151.1:0-2599 GCA_036496165.1 Gaiellaceae bacterium
GTCGACGACGGCTGCGCCGAGGTCGGAGAGCGGCTCGTCGAGGTGGCCTGCAGTCCGGGCCGCGCCGGTGGCGTCGACGCGGAAGACGGTGTTCACCGACGCCGCCTGCCCGCCGCCGAAGAGATAGACGGAACCGCCGAGAACGGCGGCCGCCGCGTCGTGCGTCGGCACCGGAAGACGGCCGGCCGTGCGCAGCCGCGCCGGCGTCCCCGTCAGGATCGCGTCCGTCGACGCGCCTCCGGTCTCGCCGCCGAGCACCATGATCCGCCCGCCCGGCAGCGCGACCGCGGACGCCTTCGACAGCGGGTGCGGCAGCGAGCCGATCCGTTGCACGGAGGCGATGGTCTTGCGCGCCGCCTTGACCGCGCCCGGCACGCCGGGAAGGAGGTCGAGCCCGTCCGGCTTGTTCAGATAACCCGCCGCGATGCCGGGACTGTTGAGGTGCCCGTACGACCAGACGACCTTCTTCGTGCGCGGGTTCACGACGACGACACGGTGGTGCCAGTCGTCGGTGATCGCGATCATCCCGTTCGGCCAGCGAACCGCGAGCGAGGGACGGTCGAGCGACCACTCCCCGGTCGGCTCATATGTCCACACGACCTTCCCGCCCGGCGTGATCTCGTCGACGCGCCCGGGCGTGTTGAAACCGGCGACGAGGATGTTGCCGTTCGCGAGCAGCTGCGCGTCCGACGGGTACGTCGTCGGCGTGCGCACGGTGTAGACGAGCTTGCCGCTCGCGTTGATCCGGTCGACCCAGCCGCCGATCTCGGTGACGAGCACGCCGCCGTCCGGCAGCGGGGTGGCGCCGTTCGGCGACGACAGTCCCGCCGGCGGGTTGTGCCCGCAGTTGCCGGCGCGCCCGATCTCGCGCACGACCTTGTGCGCGCGGCTGATGAACAGGACGCGGCAGTTCTGGATGTCCGCGACCATGAAGAGCCCGTTCGGCAGCTTGTACGCGTCGTCCGGATTGGAGAGGTAGCCGAACGCGGAGCCGCGGATGCCGGGGTGGCCGAACGTCCAGATGAACTTCCGCTTGGCGATGCTGATCTCGCCGATGAGCTGGTTGTACTCCTCGTTCGTCGAGATCGTCCGGTAGCCGGGCGTGAAGAACGCGTCGTCGGGATCGTGCAGGCCGTCCATCTGCCACACGATCTTCTTCTTCGGCGACACGATGATGATCCGGTTGTTGTTGCGGTCGGCGATCATCATGTAGCCGGGGACGGGGCCCGCCTTCACCGGGGGGAAGCCGAGCTTCTGCGCCGGCGTGGAAGCGACGGCGGCGGCAAGCGCCAGGAGGAGCGCGTTAAGCATGCAGCGAGATCGTGCCGTCTACGCCCGACTCGGCGGGGACCCAACCGGCATTCACGACCCGGCGCTGCCCGTTCGCGAGCCTGCAGACGCCCGTGAAGCCCGTCAGTCCGACCTGCGTGACGCGCCCCCGGCACACGTCTCCACTCGGGAGGTACTCGAGCTGGAGCGAGGTCGAGTCGAGTCGCCGCGGCGAGACGAGCAGGTCGGCGCGGACGAGGAGCCTCTGCGGCGCCTGCGCCTGGCCGACGAAGGACACGATCTGCTTGACGTCGGTGCCGTTGCGAATCACCTCACCGGTCAGACGCTCCGAGACGTGCGACGCGTTCCACGGCAGCGGGTTCTTCTGCAGCGGGCCGAGCAGCAGAATCGGGAAGAGGACGACGCCGGCAGTGCCGGCGACGGCGATCCGCGCCGGGTGCATCGACCCGCCGCCGATGCGCCATGCGAGCAGCGCGAGCACGGTCGCGACGGCCGCGCCGTAGAGGATCGCGAGCCACGTCGTGCTGCGATCGGTGCCGGAGAGGATCCCGTGCACCGACGCGAGCGTCCAGACGGCGAAGTTCGCGTAATGCGCGAGACGCCATAGCCGGTACGGCATGCGCTTGCGGTAGTGGTTCGTGATCGCGAGCGCGAGCAGCAGCTCCGCGGCGAAGATCCCGAGCCCCGTCCACAACGGTCGGTAGCGCGCCGTGAACGGAACGACGAGCTGGCCGATCGAGAAGGGCAGGAACGAGTCGAGCGCGATCGCACCGACGTGCACGACGATGAGCGAGCCGACGAGAAGCCCGCCGAACCGGTGCACGTCCTCGACCGCGAATCGTGGCCACCGTCGGCTCTGCGCCTTGCCGCCGAGCGTGATGCCGATCGCAACGACGATGCTCAGGACGACGTATGCGGCGACGCCGGACGCGCGTGCCGCGTACCAGATCGCCGGGCTCGAGGTCACGTGCACACGAGGCTCCCGTCCCACGAGGCGTTGCAGACGACGCTTCCGTCCGCGGTGAGGAAACGCCCGGCCATGCCACGCGCATCGAGCCAGTCAGGGCCGTCGTCGCCGAGGAGGTAGGCGGCCTTCGCGGCGACGTCGGCCGCGAGGCAGGTGGCGCCCGACACGGTGACCGCGGCCCACGGTGAGTCGCTCGGCTCGCCGGTCGTGGGATCGAACAGGTGCGCGCCACGCGTGAGGGTGCCGCTCGTCGCCAGGCCGCCGTCGACGACGCGAACGGCGCCACCGGCGGGCAAGCCGACGTCGACGGGCCCGCACACGGCGAGGTCGCCGCCGCACGAC
>DASXLN010000152.1:0-3653 GCA_036496165.1 Gaiellaceae bacterium
GGGGCCCAGCTCGACTGGGTCCGTGGTTACCTTTGACGTCGCTTCGCTGAGGTCCCGCATAGCCGAGCTCGAAGAGGAGCTCGGGAAGCCCGATTTCTGGAACGACCCGCAGCGCGCCGCGAAGCTGTCGGCCGAGCACACGCGCGCGCAGCGCAAGCTCGACCGGTACGAGCGCCTCCAGTCGAACTTCGCCTTCCTCGAGGAGGGCGTCGGAACGTTCCCCGAGGAGGAGCTCCTGCCCGTTCTGCACGAAACGCAGCAGGAGCTCGCCCAGCTGCAGGAGGACGCCCTCTTCTCGGGCGAGTACGACGCCGGCGATGCCGTGGTCACGATCCAGGCGGACGCGGGCGGCACCGACGCGCAAGACTGGGCCGAGGTCCTCCTGCGCATGTACCTCCGCTGGGCCGAGCGGCGCGGGTTCCAGACCGAGATCCTCGAGACGAGCCCGGGGGAGGAGTACGGGATCAAGTCCGCCACGTTCACCGTGAAGGGCGAGAACGCGTACGGCATCCTCAAAGCGGAGCGCGGCAAGCATCGCCTCGTGCGCCTGAGCCCGTTCGACTCCGCGCACCGCAGGCACACGAGCTTCGCGCAGGTGATCGTCGCACCGCTCCTCGAAGACGCTGCCGCCGTCGAGATCGACGACGACGACATCCGCATCGACACGTTCCGGTCGTCGGGCGCGGGCGGCCAGCACGTGAACAAGACCGACAGCGCAGTCCGCATCACGCATCTGCCCTCGAACATCGTCGTGTCCGTCCAGAACGAGCGCAGCCAGACGGCGAACAAGGAGACCGCGATGAAGATCCTCCGCTCCCGCCTCGCCGAGAAGGCGGAGGAGGAGCGCGAGGCCGAGCTCGCACGCGAGCGCGGCGGCGTCAACATGGGCTTCGGCGGAAACGCCATCCGCAGCTACGTCCTCCACCCGTACCAGCAGGTGAAGGACGCGAGAACCGGCTTCGAGGTGGGGAACACCCAGGGCGTCCTCGACGGCGACCTCGACGGCTTCATCCGTGCGTATCTCCTGCAATCGGCAGGAAACGGGAGCTGACCCGCCGAGACGTCCGCTAGACTCGACCCTCTGGTGCGGGGTCTACGCGACCGGTTGTGGACGTGACAGAGCTCGAGATAGAAGAACAGCCGGCGGACGTCGGCACCGTGGAGCGGACGCCGATCGGCGTCGGCTCGATGATCACCTTCGAGAACGTGACGAAGGTGTACGAGCCCGACGTCGCAGCGCTCAAGGGCGTCACGTTCGTCATCGAGAAGGGCGAGTTCGTCTTCATCGTCGGCGCCTCCGGCTCCGGCAAGTCGACGCTCATCAAGCTGCTCCTGAAGGAGATCGACCCGACGACCGGCCGGATCATGGTCGGCGGACGCGACCTCACGCGGCTGACGCACAACAAGGTGCCGCTCCTGCGCCGCAACGTCGGCTGCGTCTTCCAGGACTTCAAGCTGCTGCCGAGCCGCAGCGCCGCCGACAACGTCGCGTATGCGCTGAAGGTGCAGGGGGAGAGCCGCTCCTCGATCCGCCGCAAGGTGCCCGAGGTGATGAACATGGTCGGGCTCGCGCACAAGATGGACTCCCTGCCCGACGAGCTCTCGGGCGGCGAGCAACAGCGCGTCTCGATCGCGCGCGCCGTCGTCAACCATCCGCCGCTGCTCGTCTGCGACGAGCCGACGGGGAACCTCGATCCCGACACGTCGGTCGGCATCATGCAGCTCCTCTACCGCATCAACCGCGCCGGCACGACGATCCTGATGGTGACGCACGACCGCGAGATGGTCGACAAGATGCGCAAGCGCGTCATCGCGCTCGAGGACGGCCGCCTTGCCCGCGACGAGCGCCGCGGAGGCTACGCCTCCGAGTGAGCAAGGTCCGCTTGATCTTCTCCGAGGCGTGGTCCTCGATCTCCGCCAACGTCTCGACGACGTTCGCGGCGACGATCACCGTTCTCATCTCGATGTTCCTGCTTGGCCTCTTCATCGCCCTCGGCACCTGGGTGCTCTCGTACTCGAACCACGTGAAGCGCGAGCTCGTCGTGCACGTGTACTTCGCGACCGGCAAGCACCAGCCGACGCAGGCGCAGGAGGCGCAAGTCGGCCAGCGCCTGAAGCAGGACCCGCGCGTGAAGACGGCGACATACCTCTCGAAGGCCGAGGCGTTCAAGCAGCAGGCGGCGAAGCTGCCGCTGCTCTACCGAAACGTGCCGTCGAACCCGCTGCCCGACTCGTGGGTGGTGAAGCTGAACAACCCGAACGACTCGCCGACGCTCGGCCGTGAGATCCAGGCGGCGGTGCAGAACCCCGCCGACAAGGGGAACTGGCCCGGCGTGAACGACGTGAAGTGGGGTGACAAGACGACGAAGCGCGTGCTCACCGTCGCCGAGGTGATCTCGATCGTCTTCCTCGTCGCGATCGTCCTGCTCGTGACCGCGTCGACGTTGCTGATCGCCAACACCATCCGGCTGTCGATCTTCGCGCGGCGCCGCGAGATCGAGGTGATGAAGCTCGTCGGGGCGACGAACTGGTTCGTCCGCGGCCCGTTCATGCTCGAGGGCCTGCTCCAGGGCTTCGTCGGATCGCTGCTCGCGGTGGTCCTCCTCGTGCTCGGGAAGTCGGTCGCCCTGCCGTCGATCCTCGGCCATCTCCACTCGACGAGCGACGTCCACGCCCTCCCGTTCGTCCTGAACGCGCTCGCGCTCCTGGCTGCCGGCCTCCTGCTCGGGGCTGCCGGGTCGGGCCTGACGCTCCGCCGCTTCCTCCAGGTCTAGCGCCCGGCCGCCGGGGGTCGTATGCTCCCGCGGAGTCGATGCGGCGCACGCTGATCCTGCCGGCTGCGATCGTCGTTCTCGCCGGCCCCTTCGTGGCCGGCTACGTCCTCTCGCGGCCCGACCGCGCGACGACTCCGGTCGCGATCCCGACGGCGATCGCCCAGGTGCGCGAGGCACTCGCGGCGCGCTACTACCGGCCGGTCGCGTCCGGCGTGCTGCGGCTCTCGTCGGTGCACGCGATGCTCTCCGCCCTGCGCGACCCCTACACGGCGTACCTCACCCCGTTGAGCTACAAGCTCGTCCAGCACGACACGGCCGCGAGCTATTCCGGGATCGGTGTCGACGTTCTGCCGACCGAGCGTGGGCTCGTCGTCGTCAGCGTGCCGCAAGGCCCCGCCGAGCGCGCGGGTGTTCACCGCGGCGACGTCATCGTCGAGATCGGCGGGCGATCGGTCGTCGGGCTCGACGCGGCGAAGGCGCTCGACCGCGTCGTCGGCCCGCCGAGTGGGCACATCCGGCTCGTGCTCGACCGGCAGGGGCGGATGGTCGACCTCGCTGTCGAACGCAGCGTCGTGCGCGCGCCGACCGTCCAGGGGCGTCTCGTCCGGTACGCGGGCGGCCGCTGGGGCGACATCGGCATCGCGAGCTTCCGCGCCGGCACGGCGAAGATCGTCCGCGAGCAGGTCGAGCGGCTGACGCAAAAGGGTGCGGCCGGCTTCGTCCTCGACCTGCGCGGCGACCCGGGCGGCCTGCTCCGCCAGGGCATCGCGGTCTCGTCGCTCTTTCTCAACGGCGGCATCGTCGTGTCGCTCTCGGGTGCGCATTTCGTCCACGAGGAGTTCGATGCGACACGCGGCGTCGTGACGAAGCTCCCGCTCG
>DASXLN010000153.1:0-6471 GCA_036496165.1 Gaiellaceae bacterium
AAGCAGCTCTACGGCGAGACGCTCGTCACCGGCTTCGCGCACATCGAAGGCGTCCCGGTCGGGATCCTCGCGAACAACGGCGTCCTCTTCGCCGAGTCGGCGCAGAAGGGCGCGCATTTCATCGAGCTCTGCTGCAAGCGACGCATCCCGCTCGTGTTCCTCCAGAACATCACCGGCTTCATGGTCGGCGCCGAATACGAGGCGGGGGGCATCGCACGTGACGGCGCGAAGCTCGTCATGGCGGTCGCGAACGCGAGCGTGCCGAAGTTCACGGTCGTCACCGGCGGATCGTTCGGCGCGGGCAACTACGCGATGTGCGGCCGCGCGTACGAGCCGCGGCAGCTGTGGATGTGGCCGAACGCGCGCATCTCGGTCATGGGCGGCGAGCAGGCCGCGACCGTCCTCTCCATCGTCGGCGACGTCGACCAGGACGCGATCCGGGCGACGTACGAGGAGGAGGGCAACCCGTACTACTCGACCGCCCGGCTGTGGGACGACGGGATCATCGAACCGCGCGACACGCGCCGCGTTCTCGCGCTCGGCCTGAGCGCCGCGCTGAACGCGCCGATCCCCGAGACGACGTTCGGCGTCTTCCGGATGTGATCTGCCGCATCGTCATCTGGTCGCTCGCGGAGTCGATGACGACGCTCGACGAGCTACGCGTGCACCTGCCGGAGCTCGAGGAAGACGGGCGCTGGATCTCGAACGAGCCGGCGGAGCGGCTCGGCCTCATCGTCTTCGACGACGACTTGCCCGACCTGACCGGAATCCAGGCGCTGATCGGCGTCGACCCGGTCATCTTCGAGGAGTACGACGTCGAGTGATGCGTGTGGCGACCGCCGTCGTCGCGGTCGGCGTCTTCCTCGGCTCCTGGGTCCTGCTCCACCAGCTCTGGTACGCGAACGCCGGCGAGATCGTCGACACGCCCGGCTACGAGACGTACGGCGACGCAATCGTCTCCGGCCAGGTGCCGTACCGCGACTTCGGCGTCGAGTACCCGCCGGGCGCGCTGCTGCCGATGCTCGCGCCCGAGCTGAACGCGTCGCGCGGCGACTTCGGCGAGTACGGGCACACGTTCGAGAAGTGGATGGCGGGAGCCGGAGTCCTGATGCTGTTGCTCGTCGCGCTCGTGGCCTCACCCTTGCGCGTGTTGCTCGTCGCTGTCTCGCCGTTGCTGCTCGGGAACCTGATGCTCTCCCGCTTCGACCTCTGGGTCGCGGCACTCACGGTCGGCGCGCTCGCTGCGCTGCTGCGGGAACGGCGCACGACGAGTGCGGTCGTCCTCGGGGCGGCGATCGCGACGAAGCTCTTCCCCGCCGTGATCGCGCCGCTCGGGATCGTGTGGATCTGGCACCGGCACGGACGGCGCGCCGCGCTGACGTGGCTTCTCCAGATCGCCGCGACGTGCGCCGTCGTGTTCCTCCCGTTCGCCGTGTTGTCACCGGGCGGGATCGAGCACAGCTTCACCTCGCAGCTCGACCGGCCGCTGCAGATCGAGAGTCTCGGCGGCACCATGCTGATCGCGGTCCACAACGCCTTCGGGACGCGGCTGCACGTGTTCACGACGATGTCGCAGAACCTCAGCGGCACCGGCGCGCATGCCGCCGCGGTCGTCTCGTCCGTCCTGCAGGTCGCCGCTCTCGTCCTCGTCTGGGTCGCGTACGCGCGCGGGCCGCAGACGCGCGAGCGGCTCGTGCGCTACGCCGCCGCCGCGGTGATCGCCTTCGTCGCCTTCGGGAAGGTGCTCTCGCCGCAGTACATGGTCTGGCTCATCCCGCTCGTGCCGTTCGTCCGCAGCCGCGTGGCGCAGCTCCTGCTCGTCGCCGCGCTCGTGCTGACGCAGATCGAGTTTCCGGCGCGCTACTGGAAGTTCGTCGCGCTCGACCCCGGGCTCGTGACCGTCGTGCTCTGGCGCGACGTCGTCCTCGTCGCGCTGTTCGTGTTACTCGTCACCGAGCCACGGCGCGAGCACGTCGAGGAGCCCGCGCTCCTCGTCGGCGGTGAGCTGCCGTAGCGGCGGGCGCACGTCGAGCGGCATCGGCACGCCGCGGCGCGCGACCACGAGCTTGAGCGAGGCGTGGCGCGGGAAGCGCTCGACCGCGTCGCGCAGCGAAGCGAGCTCGTCGCTCTGCTCGCGCACCGCGCGCGCGACGTGCTCCGGGAACGCGCTCGCGAGCGCGGAGACCGCGCCGACGGCGCCGGCCTTCATCCCCCGGCCGATGAACGCCTCCGGGCCGACGAACACGTCGAGACCGGTGTGCAGGTACGGCTCGAACGCCTCGTACGGCGTGTCGGACACCTTCATCCCGACGAGGTTCGGCGCCTGCTCGCGCAGCCGCTCGAGCACCTCCGGCGAGACGGCATAGCCGCTCGCGCGCGCGAACTCGTAGACGTAGAACGGCGTCGGCGCGCACGCGCTCGCAGCCGCGGCCATGTGCGCGAGCACGCTCGCATCGTCGAGCGGGAAGTACGGCGGCGAGATGACCGCGACTGCGTCCGCCCCGGCCTCGGCTGCGTGCGCAGCGAGCGCGACCGTGTCCGCCGTCGTCTGCGCGCCGGCGTTGACGGCGACCCGGAGCTTCCCGCGCGCCGCGTCGACGAAGAGCTCCACGACGCGCTTCCGCTCGCCGGCGGAGAAGAGGAGCCCTTCCCCAGTCGTCCCGAGCGCGAGGATGCCATCCAGGCCTCCCGCGGCGAGAAAGTCGACGTACGGCGGGTACGCATCCTCGCTCGACGGCGTGAGGGCGGCGGCGAAGGCTCCGCGTAGCATTGGCCCACTCTATGGCCAATCTCCGCATCGAACGGGACGGCGACGTGCTGCGCATCACGCTCGCGCGGCCCGACCGGCGCAACGCATTCGACGCCGCGCTCATCGCCGAGCTGGCAGAGGCGTTCGTCGACGTCGGCCGCGCCCGCGCGGTCGTTCTCGCAGGCGACGGGCCGAGCTTCTCGGCCGGCGCCGACGTCGACTGGATGCGCTCGTCGGTCGACCTCTCGCTCGAGGAGAACGTCGCCGACGCGAATGCCCTCCGGCGGATGCTCGAGGCGATCGACGGGTGCCTTGCACCGGTCGTCGCACGCGTGCAGGGCCACGCGCTCGGCGGCGGCGCGGGCCTCGTCGCGACGGCCGACATCGCGATCGCGGCGCGCGATGCGTCGTTCGCGTTCTCGGAGGTCAAGCTCGGGATCATCCCCGCCGTCATCTCGCCGTTCGCGCTGGCGAAGATCGGCGCCGGGAACGCGCGGCGCTACTTCGTCACCGGCGAGCGCTTCGACGCGGAGACCGCACTCCGCATCGGCCTCGTGCACGAGGTCGCGGACGACCTCGACGCGGCGGTCGACCGCGTCGTCGGCGAACTCCTCTCCGCCGGCCCGCAGGCGGCCCGGTGGGCGAAGCGGCTCATCCGCGAGCGGCCGGACGGCCCCGAGACGGCGCAGTGGATCGCCGCACGCCGCACGAGCGACGAGGGACAGCAGGGCCTGCGCGCCTTCGTCGAGAAGCGCAAGCCCAAGTGGCGCGGATGAGCGAGCACCGCGTCTCGCCCGTCGAGCTGTTCTTCGACCTCGTCTTCGTCTTCGGGTTCACCCAGGTGACGACGCTCTGGCTCGAGCACCCGTCATGGGGCGGGCTCGCCCGCGGGCTGCTCGTGCTCGCAGTGCTCTGGTGGGCGTGGGCGAGCTTCGCGTGGCTGACGAACTCGGCCGACGCCGAGAGCGGGCTCGTGACGTCCGCGCTCCTCCTCTCGACGTCCGGCCTGTTCGTCGCCGCGCTCGCCGTTCCCGGCGCCTTCGCGGCGCAGCGGTTCGTGTTCGGCATCGCGTTCTTCCTCGTGCTCGCCCTGTTCGTCGCGCTCTATGCACTCGTCAGCAAGGGAGAGCCCGACATGCTCGCCGCCGTCGTGCGGATGACGCGGACGGCCGTTCCCGGCGTCGGCATCGTCCTCGCAGCCGGCTTCGTGCCCGCGCACTGGCGGCCCGCGCTCTGGGCCGTCGCCTTCGTCATCGGTTTCTTCGGCCCGAACCTCGGGGGAATCGGCGGCTGGCGCGTCGAGCCGCAGCACTTCGCGGAACGGCACGGGTTGATCGTCATCATCGCCGTCGGGGAGTCGCTCGGCGCGATCGGGTTCGGGGCGCGAAACGCGCACCTCGGCGGAACCGTGATCGTCGCCGTCCTCCTCGGCCTGCTCGTGGCGGTGTCGTTCTGGCTCGCGTACTTCGACTACGTGTCGAGCGGCGTCCGAGATCTCGTCGCCGAGCTACGCGGAGCGGAACGGGTCGCGATGGCACGCGACGCCTACACGTACGCTCACCTGCCGATGGTCGCAGGGATCGTTCTGTTCGCGTTCGCGATGAGGACGGCCCTCGAGCGCGTCCACGGCGAGCTCGCGTGGGTCCCCGCCGTCGCGCTCTGCTGCGGATGCGCGCTCTACGTCGCCTCGTTCGTCGCCATCAGGGTGCGTGTAACGCGCACGCTCGGCCGCGGCCGCCCGGTCGCCGCCGTCGCCTTCGCTCTCCTCACGCCGGCCGCGACCGTGGTGCCGGCCCTTGCCGCCCTCTCGTTTGTGTGCGCCGTGTGGATCGGCCTGCATGCGTACGAGCTGATCTGGTGGCGGCAGGCGCGGGCGGAACGCCGGGCGCGGACGCACGACGTCGTCGCGGTCGACGGCTAGACGACGGCGCGCATGTTCTCTTCGAGATGCTCGACGCTCGACGTTCCGGGGATCGGGACGATCACGGGCGAGCGGTCGAGCAGCCACTGGATCTCGTACGCCGGCCCGCGCGTCAGCCCCTCGCCGAGGGGCGACCAGGGCATGAACGCGATGCCCTCGTCCGTGCACACGTCGAGCACGTCCTCCGAGGTCGCGAGCCCGCGGTTGAACTGGTTCTGCACGGAGACGATCGTCGTCACCGCCTGCGCCTGCCGCAGCTGGGAAACGGAGAAGTTCGAGACGCCGATCATCCGGATCTTCCCCTCGCGCTGAAGGTCGACGAGCGTGCCGATCGACTCCTCGATCGGTACCTCCGGGTCGTGGCGGTGGAGCTGGTAGAGGTCGATGCGCTCGAGCTTCAGCCGGCGGAGGCTTGCGTCGCACGCCTCGCGCAGATGCTCGGGCCGCCCGTCGCGGATCCGGTCCTGCAGGCCCCAGCCGAGCCCGCCCTTCGTCGTGATCACGAGCCCGTCGGGATACGGGTGCAGCGCCGCGGCGATCGTCTCCTCGCTGCGCCCGGCGCCGTAGATGTCGGCGGTGTCGATGAAGTTGACGCCGAGCTCGACCGCGCGCCGCAGGACACGGACGCCCTCATCGCGGTCGTCGACGATGCGCATCGCGCCGAAACCGACGCGCCGGATCTCGAGCTCCCCGCCGAGCATGAACGTCGGGTTCACGCGCGCAAGCCTACTTGTGCAGCGACGCGAGGAGACGCGACGTGACGTGCACCGTCCTCGTCGCCGGGGCGAGCCGCGCGTCACCGGCGACGTCGATCCGGTAGCCGCCCGGCCGCAGCCGAAGCGGCGTGCGGAACACGCCGCGCGGATCGAGTCGCGGATGCGCGACCACGCGCCAGCCGCCGGCGACGTAGCGCGAGACGGTCACCGCGCCGGTCGGACGCGGCAGCACCTGGCCCGCGAGCAGCGCGCTCGACTCGAGCCGGGCATGAACGACCGGCGTCACCGCGACTGCGACCTCCGGGCCGCGCACATGCCCGACCGACAGGCGGTACACGGTGTACCCGCGCGGCTCGACCCAGACGCGGCCGCCGCTGCGCACGTGCCGCAGCGTCACCCAGCGTCCGCCCCGAAGCTGCTGCAACGCGGCCTCGCCGACGCCGTGCGCCGCAGCGACGAGCGCGGCGCGCCGGCCGTAGACGACGGTGTTGCGCATCCCGGTCAGCGAGAGCTCGCCGAAGCTGAACCAGGTCGAGCGGAGGTGCAGCAGCTGCATCACCCGGAAGCCTGAGATCGACACGTGACCGAGCTCGAGCGCGGTGACGCGACCCGAGCCGGTGCGGACGACGCGCAGCTCGCCGAACGGGACGCCGAGCCGCGCCGCGAGCAGCTGCGCCGACAGTGCGAATCCCCACACGTGCACGGGCGAGTCGGAGTCGTACGGGTCGGCGACGGACCGCAGATACGGCACCGCGCCGAGCTTCGGCCAGACGTCGCGCACGTCGGCGGTGCGTCCCCCCGACGTGGAGAAGAAGTACGTCGTCGCGACATGCCCGTCGTACGTGAGGATCTTTCCCTCCGTCTGCGTCGCGGCGTACAGCGTGCCCGGCGTCTCCGCGCCCATGCCGCCGTACACCTGGCTGCGGTCGTCGGCGTACAGGTCGAAGCGCTTGCGCGGATGCAGGGTCGCGAGCGCGTACGAGCGCGCGGCGACCGCCTGCGCCTCGAGCGCCGCGAGCGGCCACCGGTGCGGCATCTCGTCCCCGATGACGCCGCGGACGTAGTCCTCGAGGTCGACCGAGTTC
>DASXLN010000154.1:0-2002 GCA_036496165.1 Gaiellaceae bacterium
ACCGCTGCAGCGTCCCGTCGGGATTCCGCAGCTGCGGCGAGACGACCGCTGCGCGGGGGTGCGCATCGGCGAACGCGACGAGCTCGTCGAGGGCGCCGTCGTGCAGCCACGCGTCCGCGTTGAGCAGCAGGACGTACTCCCCGGTCGTGTGCGCGATGCCGGTGTTCCAGCCGAAGGCGAGACCGCGGTTCTCCTCCTCGACGACCGCGACGGCCGGGAAGCGCTCGCGCACGAACGCGACCGTGCCGTCGTTCGAGCCGTGGTCGACCACGACGGTCTCGCACTCGCGCACGCTCGCGAGCGCACGTTCGATCCACGGCAGCGCGTTGTAGGTGACGAGGACGGCGGACGTCATCGCGCGCGTAGCGCCTCGGCCGCGACGATCGCCGCTCCCGGAAGCGCGAGCGCGATCGTGACGACGAAGAAGAGGAACCCCGTGGCGAACGCGGGATCGGCAGCGACGCCGAGCGCGCCGAGGAACGAGACGAAGAACGACTCGCGCACCGCGAAACCGTTCACCGTGAACGGCACGAGCGCGACGAGGAAGAGCAGCGGCCCCATGACGTAGTACGGCCGCGGCGAAAGGTCGACCCCGACCGCCTTCCCGGAGCACCAGATGGCGAGGACGCGGACCGCCTGCACCGCGAGCGTGAGCGCGAACATCGACGCGAGCAGGCCCGCGTCGTTCCGGAAGGAATGCATCGCCGTGTAGACGTCCCGGAGCACCCGAAAGCGCAGCAGCGGCTCGAAGCGCGATGCAACCCGTCGCGAGAAGAGCACGATCCCGAGGAGGATCGTCGCGACGACGAAGCCGAGCTCGACCCAGATGTACCCGCCGACGCTGTACCGGCCGATCGCGAGCGCGAAGCCGGCGACGGCGAGCACGAGCGTCGCCGCTCCACCGAGCGCGCGCTCGAGCAGCACCGTGGCGCCGGCCGCGCCGGCGGCCCCCTCGTGCCGGCGCGAGGTCTCGTAGATCCGCGACGCATCGCCGCCGAGCGCCGTCGGCAGCACCTGGCCGGCGGCGTAGCCGACGAAGTACGTCCGCACGAGCCGTGGCAATCGCTCGTGCACGCCGCGCGCGGCGAGAAGCCGCTGCCAGCGCCACGCTATCGGCCACACCGAGCCGACCATGATCGCGACCGCCGCGAGCCACCACCCGACGCGCGCGTGTGCGAGCACGTGCCCTGTCTTCGCGAGGTCGATCTTCCAGAGGATGTACGCGGTGCAGAGGCCGGTGACGACGAGGGTCGCTCCGAGCCTCACGGCCCGTCTCAAGCGACCGCCTCGGCGGGGACGGTGACGAGCCGGATGCGCGATGCCGACTCCGCGGCCGTCGCGGCCGCCGCTTCGCGGCTGCGGCCGGTGGCGACGACCGAGCCAGCGCGATCGGACGCGCGCAGCAGCTCGTCGAACACGTGGCCCGGCTTGCGGTAGATGCGGATCGCGCGGATGCCCGCAACCGTGAACGCGCTCTCCATCCCCTCCACTCCGGCGAGGACGCCGCGCCGCGCGACGAGGAAACGCACACACGCGCCGCCTGCGACGGTCGTCGGCTCGAGATCGTGCGCGGCGATCGACTCGCCGAGAGCCGCCGACACGGCGAGGGCGCTCTGGTCGACGCCGAGCGCGGCGCGGCAGAGATCGGCGTCGTGCCCGCCGCCGAGCCGGGCGGACACCTTGGCGACGAGCGGCCCCCCTTCGGAAAGGAGGATCTGCACGATCACTGGGCCGTTCGCGATTCCCAACGCGTCGGCAGCAGCGGCGGCGGTGTCGGACACCGATTCCGCGTCCTCGCGCGACAGCGCTGCCGGCCACAGATGCGCGAGCGGCACGCCGAACGCGGGCGGCGGCGCCGGCTCGGGATCGGTGATCGTTAGTGGGACGAAGCGGCCGTCGAGGACGAAGGCGTTCACCGTCACCGTGCGCAACCCGGGGAGCTCCTCGACGAGGCAGTAGTCACCCCGCGACTCGGCGAGCGCGCCGGCGGTCGCGGACGTGA
>DASXLN010000155.1:0-5201 GCA_036496165.1 Gaiellaceae bacterium
TCTTCACCACCTGCTGGCCCGGCGTCAGGCTCTTCATGACGTCCTGCCCGAGCGCGCGCTCGCGCACGTGGGCGACGAACTCGCGCGCGATCTCGAGATTGACGTCGGCTTCGAGGAGCGCGAGCCGGATCTCCCGCATGGCGCGCGAGACCGCTTCCTCGTCGAGGACCCCGCGGCCGCGGAGGTCGCCGAGAGCGCTCTGGAGCTTGTCGGAATGGGCGTCGAACACGAGGGCGTCAGGGTACCCGGACGTGCGAGCGGCGCCCCGGAGGGCGCCGCTCGACCCCGCAACCGGGAGGACTAGGCCATTGCCAGACGGCGCTGCCGCGTCCGCGCGGCCGCCGCGCCTGCCGCGAGCAGCAGGCACGCTGCCCAGACGCCATCGATCCAGGCGTTGCTCCAGCGAAGGAACGAGCCGCCCTTGACGCTCTGCACGGCCGCCGGGGAGGGAACCGGAGCCTTGCCGAGCGACTGGATGGCCTGTGCGACCTGCTGCGAGGCACCGCCGGGCACGTACGCGCCGGCGTTGTAGGGACGGCCGTTCCCACCGAGCGTGTCGGTGATGAAGCGGTAGCCCTGGACCTGCTGTCCGTGGCTCGTGAGGTACCGGCCGATCACGTCCGGGCCGGCCTGCGCGTGGCCGTTCCCACCGAGGGTGTCGGTGATGAACGTGCTCGCGTGTGCGGTGGTGCGTGCTCCGACGACGGCGATCGAGGTCGCAACCGCGATCGACCCGAAGAGCTTGAGTAGACGGTGCTTGCGGATCATCTTTTCCTCCTCCTCTGGGATCGCGGGTTGCGATCTCTTCGCCAACTAGACGGGGAGGCGGCAAAGCGCTAGTAAAGAGGTGGCTAATCGGAGGCAACCCGGTGGACATCCGCATCCTCGGTCCGCTCGAGGTGCTCGAAGACGGGAGGGCACTCGAGCTCGGCGGCCCAAAACAGCGGGCCGTCCTTGCGATGCTGGCGCTGCACGCGAACCGCGCCGTCACGCTCGATCAGCTGGCCGAAGCAGTTTGGGACGACGATCCGCCGGACTCCGCCCGGAAGGCGCTCCAGGTCTACGCGTCACAGCTGCGGAAGGTTCTCGGCCCGGGGCGGCTCGTGACCACGGGCGGGGGCTATCGCCTTCGCGTCGATCCGGACGAGCTTGACCTGGTGCGCTTCGAGCGGCTCCGCGACGCGGGCGACCCGGAAGCCGCGCTCTCGCTCTGGCGCGGCGGGGCCCTCGCCGATCTCACGGAGAGCCGGTTTGCGCGGACCGAGGCCGCCCGCCTCGAAGAGCTCCGGCTGGCCTGCGTGGAGGAGCGGATCGAGCGCGACCTCGGCGCCGGACGCGAGGGCGAGATCGTCGGCGAGCTGGAGGCGCTCGCACGCGCGCATCCGCTCCGCGAGCACCTGCGCGGGCAGCTGATGCTCGCGCTCTACCGCAGCGGGCGCCAGGCCGAAGCACTCGAGGCGTATCGCGCCGCCCGAGACGCGTTCATGGACGAGATCGGAATCGAGCCGGGACGCGAGCTGCGTGACCTGCACCAGCAGATCCTTCGACAGGATCCGGCGCTCGACCGTCCGCGCCGCCGGACGGAGCGCCCGACGCCGCCGGAGCCCGTTCCCGGTCCGGCCGCGGTCATGCGCAAGACGGTGACCATTCTCTTCTGCGACCTCGCGGATTCCACCGAGCTCGGCGAGCGCCTCGACCCGGAGGCGCTGCGAACGGTCATGAGCCGGTGGTACGACGCGATGCGCACGCCGATCGAGCGCGCCGGCGGGACGGTGGAGAAGTTCGTCGGCGACGCAGTAATGGCCGTCTTCGGCGTCCCCGCCGTCCACGAGGACGATGCCTTCCGCGCAGTGCTCGCGGCGGCGGAGATGCGCGACGCAGCTGCCGCGCTCGACCTCCCGGTCCGAATCGGTGTCAACACCGGTGAGGTCGTCACGGGAGACGCCGCGACGACGCTCGTCACCGGCGACGCCGTCAACACGGCGAAGCGGATGGAAGAGGCGGCGGCGCCGGGCGAGATCCTCGTCGGCGCCGCCACCCGGCGGCTCGTCGCGCACGCGACGGAGCTCGAGCCGGCCGGGCGCATCGCTGCCAAGGGCAAGCGCGAGCCGGTCGAGGCGTGGCGCGTGCTCGCGACGATCCCCGAGGCGACCGTCTTCCCGCGCAGGCTCGACGTCCCGCTCGTCGGCCGGATGCGCGAGCTCGCCGTGCTCGAGGAGGAGCTCGCAGCCGCGGTGCGCGACCGGAGCTGCCGGCTCGTCACGATCTGCGGCCCTGCCGGCGTCGGCAAGTCGCGGCTCGCACAGGAGCTGCGCTCGCGCGCGGATGCAGAGGTGCTCACGGCTCGATGCGTGCCGTACGGCGACGGCATCACCTTCCTGCCACTGCGCGAGCTGCTCGGCGACGTCGCGGGCAGCTCGAACGACGAGATCTTCTGGCAGGTCCGTGCCCAGCTGGAGGCCCGTGCACGGGAGCGTCCGCTCGTCGTCTGCATCGAGGACGTGCACTGGGCGCAACCGGCGTTCCTCGACCTGCTCGAGTACGTGCACGGCTGGGCGCGCGACGCGACCATCCTCCTCGTCTGCATGACGCGCCCGGAGCTGTACGACGCACGTCCGCGCTGGCCGGGGACCGCCGTCATCCTGGAGCCGCTGACGGTTGACGAGTCGACCGCGCTCCTCGACGAGCTCGACGTGCCGGCGGACGCGCGTGCCCGCATCGCGCGGGCCGCGGAGGGCAATCCGCTCTTCCTCGAGCAGATGGTGGCGATGCTCGACGACGCCTGGCCCGCGACCATGCCGCCGACGATCCATGCGCTGCTCACCGCGCGTCTCGACCGGCTCGAGCCCTTCGAGCGGTCCGTGCTCCAGCGCGCCGCCGTCGTCGGGCGGGACTTCTCACGGGCAGCCGTCGCCGAGCTCTCACCGCAGGAGGAGCGCCCGGACGTCTCTGCAGCGCTGCTTTCGCTCGCGCGCAAGGAGCTCGTCCGCCCGGAGCACGGGCTCTTCCCCGACGAGGACGGAGTCCGCTTCCGCCACGCGCTGATCCGGGACGCGGCATACGCAGAGGTGCCCAAGCGGACGCGCGTCGAGCTGCACACACGCTTCGCAGCGTGGCTCGAGGCGAGAGGGGCTGCACCGGAGCTCGTCGGCTACCACCTCGAGCAGGCACACCGCTGCGGCGTCGAGCTCGGCGCCCCCGACCGTGCGCTCGGGGAACGCGCGGGCCGGCTGCTTGCAATTGCAGGACGGCAAGCGTACGGACGCGACGACGTTCGGGCCGCGATCAACCTCTTGCAGCGCGCGGCGGACCTCGTTCCCGACGATGCAGAGCTCTTGACGCTGCTCGGCAGCGCCTCGATGAGCGCCGGCGACTTCGCGCAGGGCCGCATTGCGTTGCTGGACGCACAGCGGGCAGCCGCGGGCGACCGGCGGCTCGAGATCCGCGCCGCCATCGAGCTCGGGTTCAACGCCGCGCTGACGGGCGCGTCGACGGGCGAGATCGCCACGGTCGCCGAGGAGGCGATCCCCGTGCTGGAAGCGCTCGGAGACGACGCCGGCCTCTCCCGCGCGTGGCTGCTGATGAGCGAGGCGCAGGTTGGGAGCAGCTGGGAGGACCGGGCAGCGGCGCTCGAGCGCGCGCTCCACCATGCCCGGCGCGCGGACGATCGCCGGCAGCAGTCGACGATCATCGCGCTCCTCGGGCAAGCGCTCCACTACGGGATGACACCGGTGGACGCGGCGATCGAGCGGTGCGAGCAGTTCCTCGGCGAGGCGAAAGGCGACCGCGCCCTCGCCGCGGCGCTCATGAGCACGCTCGGCGGGCTCAATGCGATGCGCGGCGACTTCGAACGCGCACGCTCGCTCTGGCTGCAGGCGCAGAGCCTGTACGCGGAGCTCGGCCTCGAGCACCGCCGCGCCGCACGCTCGCTCATCCCGGCGGCGATCGAGCTGCTCGCAGGCGATCCCGTCGCGGCCGAGCGGGAGCTCCGGATCGGGTACGACACGCTTGCCGCGATGGGCGAAACGTGGATGCGAGCGACGATTGCGGCATACCTCGCCGCCGTGCTCGCCGAGCTGGGACGGAACGACGAGGCGATCGAGCTCACTCGTGCGAGCGAGGCGAGCTCGAGCGACGACGACTTCGTCACCCAGGTCGTCTGGCGCGGCGCACGCGCGCGCGCGCTCGCGGTGACCAATCCCGTCGAGGCTGCCGCACTCGCGCGCGAGGCCGTCGAGCGCGCGCTGTCGACCGACTTCGCCGACCTGCGAGCCGGAGCGCTCCTCGACCTCGCGGCGGTGCTACCGGACGAGGCGACCGATGCGGTCGCCCGCGCAGTCGAGGAGTACGAGCGAAAGGGAAATGTCGTCGGCGCGGAACGTGCGCGCTCGCTCGCGGCGGTTTAGGGTCCCGTTCCCCGCCCCAAGGAGACACCCATGGCCGAGAAGCACATGCCGAAGCACTTCACCGCGACGACGAACTTCCGCGGAAACGGCGAGACGCTCGAAGCGGCGATCGAGAATGCGTGGCAGGTTGCGAAGGAAAGTGGCGCGCGCCCCGGGGACTTCCGACTCGTCGACATCGGCTTCAACGCGAACAATCCGATCAGGGAGTACAGCGTCGTCATCGGTCCGTTGGGCTGACGAGCGCGCGTGCATAGTCCTGCGCGTCGAACGGGCGCAGGTCGTCGAGCTGCTCGCCGACACCGACGAGCTTGACCGGCAGGCCGAGCTCGTACGCGATCGGGATGGCGACGCCTCCCTTCGCGGACCCGTCGAGCTTCGTCAGCGCGACGCCCGTGACGCCGACCGCGTCGTTGAAGAGGCGTGCCTGCTGTACGCCGTTCTGACCCGTCGTCGCGTCGACGACCAGCAGCGTCTCGTGCGGCGCGCCCTCGAGCTTGCGCTCGATGACCCGGCGGACCTTCGCGAGCTCCTCCATCAGGTTCGTCTGCGTGTGGAGCCGGCCGGCGGTGTCGACGAGGACGACGTCGAGGCCGCGCGCCTGCGCGGCCTCGATCGCATCGAAGGCGACCGCGGCGGGATCGGCGCCGCGCTCGGAGCCGACGAAGTCGGCGCCGGCGCGCTGTGCCCAGATCTCGAGCTGTTCCTCTGCAGCGGCGCGGAACGTGTCAGCCGCTGCGACGAGGACCGACTTGCCGTGCTGCGAGAGAACGGACGCGAGTTTCCCGATCGTCGTCG
>DASXLN010000156.1:0-3034 GCA_036496165.1 Gaiellaceae bacterium
GTTCCACAACGGGAACAAACGCACGGCACTCGTAAGCATGCTTGCCCACCTCGACAAGAACCACCTCAGTCTCGAGGGCGGCGTGCGACAGGATGAACTCTACGAGATGATAGTGCGAATCGCGGGTCGTGAGTTCACGACCGAGCGAATACCGCCACGAACTCGAAGGCGTCACGGGATCTTTCGGCACGAGGCGGACCATCAAGTCCAGGAGTTAGGCAAGTGGCTCCGCGCTCGTACCGATCGCGTGCGGCGCGGTGAACGGCCGATCACCTATCGCCAGCTTCGACCGGTACTAAAGAGGTTCGGTTACGAACTCGGTGACCGGCGGCCTGGCAATCTTGTCGAGATCTTGAAGGAGGAAAAGGAACGGGTTGGCGTTCTGCGCCGCGACACGCGCACAGTCCTGAAGCCGGTCGGTCGCATCGGCTACCGGAACGAGGGCGAAACCGTGTCGGTGAAGACGATGAAAGAACTCCGCAGACTGTGCAAATTAACCGAGGAGGATGGTGTCCACAGCGAGGCGTTCTACGACGGCGCGGACGTTGTCGACGCATTCGTGAATCAATATCGGACGGTCCTGCGTCGACTTGCGAAGACGTGATCGGCAGTTGACGCGCGCGTCCCCCCGCCGGCATCATCCGCGAGCTCGCCGCCGTCGTGAAGGACTTCCCCGGCGAAGCGCCCGTCTATCTCGACCTCGTGACGTCGAACGGGCCGAAGCTGCTCGAGCTCGGGCCGGAGTACCGCGTCAAGCCGGTGCCCGACTTCTTCGCCGAGGTGAAGGCACTCCTCGGCGAAGCCGCCGTGCTCTAGTCCGGCGCCTGCTGGATCACGTAGATGCGCCCGTCGGGCGCACGCAGGAAGAACCAGCCGATCCCGTGCTGCTCGAACACGACGTTCTCCCCGAGGATCTCGGCCCCGGCCGCCTCGGCGTCGCGGCGCGCCTCGTCGAGATCGTCGACGAAGAACGCGACGAACACGCCGTCGACCTCGCGCGGGATCAGCCGCTCGTCGTCGAAGTCCTCGCCGAACACCTCGACGAGGTCCCACGGCCCGGACGCCAGCTGCGCGCTCGTCCAGTTCTCGTCCGTGCGCCGCCCTTTGAGGCCGATGACGTCGCGGAAGAAGCTCGTCATCTCGGCCACCTTGTCGGTCCGGACGCCGACGAACCCGATCCGCTTCACCTTCACGTCGAGCCTTCTACCATGCCGTCGTGCTCGCAGCCACACCGCCCCCGCCGCCGATCGTCGTCGTCGACCCGGCGGGCGACAGCGGCACCGCGCCCGACATCACGAAGATCACCGTGACGACGAAGAAGTCGGGCGTCGTCAACTTCATCGTCGTCTTCAAGACGCCGTTCGGCTCGAAGTCGAGCCTCGACGTCTACATCGGAACGAACGGCTACCGGCTCGGTGCGGGCGGGCTCGAGGTCTGGGATCCGCCGGCAGACGACTTCGAGCCGCTCGGATCGGAATCGGGGACGTTCTCCGTCGCGCCCGGCGGCCGTGCGCTCCAAGCGTCGTTCAACCTCGCGGACGCCGGCAATCCGAAGTCGTTCCGCTGGACCGCCGTGAGCGCCGACGGCGACGGTGGCCCGGGTCACCAGGACACCGTCGCCGGACGCTGGCACCGCTAGGGGTTGGTCGACGCCTCGCCCTTGTCGTGCACGACCTTCAGCTTCGTGATCGTGAAGGTCGCGTTCTGCCAGTCGAAGTTCGGGTCCTTGAAGAACCCCGTCGCGGAGAACACGACCGCGACCCTGTCGCCGATGCTGAGGTTCGGCAGCTGGGCGCCGCTGACGTCGAACGTGACGTTGTTGCCCTTGAGCACGCCGTCGTACGGGCCGGTCCGCTCCACCGCGAGCCGAAGCTTCGACGTCGAGATCGCGTCGAGCGTCCCGGCGGCGAAGTGGCAGTTGCAGCGGACGTTGATCCGCCGTGCCGTGAGCGACGAGAGGTCGGTACCCGTCGCGATGACGCCGATGAGGTCGCCGGCCTCGATGCTCGACTTGCCCTTGCCGTAGTGGATCTCCGTGCTCGAGTCGATCGCCACGGTCACGTTGTGACCGTCGAGCTGCGTGTCGTGCGTGCCCGTCCAGAGGACGTCGAGGCTGACCGAGCCGGACCCAGCCGAAGTGACAGCGCCTGCGAACCAGTGCGCGTGCGCACGAGCTGCTCCGCCGGTCGACGGCGTCGTCGTGGTGGTGGTGGTCGTGGGGCTGATGCTGCTCGGCGGTCCGTTGTCAGCGAGCGCCGAGAAGGGGACCGCGAGCGCCGCCGCGGCCACGAGGAAAAGCAATGTCCGTTTCATGGAACTGAATGTGCTCCGGCGCTGTTCGGCGCGGATCAGGCGGACGTGAAATGCACGTAAGCCGCTATACCTCGATCGAGTGGAGCTCGGCGTCTACAGCTTCGCGGAGGTCGACGGCCAGCACCCGGCCGAGCGGCTGCGCGACCTGCTCGAGGAGATCGAGCTCGCCGACCAGCTCGGCCTCGACGTCTTCGGCGTCGGCGAGCATCACCGGCCCGACTACGCCGTGTCGGCGCCCGCCGTCGTGCTCGCCGCCGCGGCGGTGCGGACCGAGCGCATCCGGCTGACGAGCGCGGTCACCGTCCTCAGCTCCGACGACCCGATCCGCGTCTTCCAGCAGTTCGCGACCGTCGACGACCTCTCCGGCGGACGCGCCGAGATCATGGCAGGCCGCGGCTCGTTCATCGAGTCGTTCCCGCTCTTCGGCTACGACCTGCACGACTACGACCGGCTCTTCAGCGAGAAGCTCGAGCGGCTGCTCGACATCCGCATGCGACACGCCGAGCTCGGGGTCTATCCCGCGCCGGTGCAGCCGCTGCTGCCCGTGTGGATCGCGGTCGGCGGCACGCCCGAGTCCGCGGCGCGCGCGGGCTCGCTCGGCCTGCCGATGGCGCTCGCGATCATCGGCGGGCTGCCGGAGCGGTTCGTCCCGATGGTGGAGCTCTACCGCGAGTCGGCGCGCGCGGCCGGCCACGAGCCGGTGGTTAGCATCAACTCGCAC
>DASXLN010000157.1:0-9329 GCA_036496165.1 Gaiellaceae bacterium
GCCCTCGCCGCCCGCCATGACGACGGCCTTCATCGTTTCAAGACTTTCCACGCTTCGCGCACGTACAACATCGCAGCTGCGACCGCTGCGCCCAGCCCGATCCAGAAGAGCCACAGGGGCCACCCGGTGGCGTCGTGCGTCACGATGCGGAAGCCGATCGCCGCGTACAGGAGCCACGTCGCGGCCTTCCCGAGCAGGTTCACGTCGAGCTCGATCCCGCGCGGCGCGAGCACGCGCCAGCCCACGAGGAGCAGCAGGTCGCGCGCGGCGATGACGACGAGTGCGGCCCACGGCAGGCGTCCGTAGACGACGAGCAGGATCACTGCGGCGTCGATCATCAGCCGGTCCGCGAGCGGGTCGGCGATCTTGCCGAAGCGCGACTCGACGTGCCAGAGACGCGCGAGGAACCCGTCGATCTGGTCGGTGACGCCGGCGGCCCCGAAGACGAGCCCGGCCGGCCAGCTGTGCGCGTCGCCCGCCGCGACCATCAGCACGACGAAGACCGGAATGACGGCGAGCCGCGCGAGGGTCAGCGCGTTCGGAAGCTGCGCGAGCGGAGCCGGGATCGCGGGAGTCGCCATCCCAGACAAGTGTACGGAGGTCCTACTTGAGCGAATGGAAACGGGCTGCCCAGTACGCAGTCCGCGTGAGGTACGCCATCTGCGCCGCGACGCCGCTCAGGCCCCACGAGCCGTCGTACGAGAGATAGCCGCGTTTCGTCGCGGCCGGCTCGATCTGGGTCCCTTCCCCCCACTCGTTGAAGCTCGTGATCGTCACGCCGTCCGGCTGCGCACGCATCGCGGCGCGCCAGAGGTCGTCGTAGGTCGCGCCGTCGCGGCGCGCGCGCGAGAGCGAGAGCTCGCCGGCGCGGACGCCGTCGTAGCCCGGCCCGACGCTCGGCTCGCACAGGAGCCCGCGCGCATGTGCCTGCTCGCACAGGCGGATGAACTTGCCGCCGCCGTAGTCGACGAAGTCGTACGTGTAGAACCCGGCGAAGCCGCCGGATGCCGCGAACCCGACGAGCTCGGTCCCGGCGAAGAGGCGCATCCCGGCCGGCTTCTGCGCGTTGACGGCGGCCCAGTCCGCGGCCGCGAAGTCGAGCGGGTGGTACACGTAGACGTCGCGCACCCCGAGCGATGCGAGATACGGGAGATCCTGCGCGACCGTCGCCGGCGTCCGTCCGTCATACGGCTCGAGGTGGACTGCCGCGCGCAGGTGATCTTTCCGGATTGCGGCGACCACGAGCGGCAGCCGCTGGTCCTCGGCCGAGCCGCGCCCCCACCAGGAGACGACGACCTCGTTCACGCCGGCAGCGGCGATCTCGGACATCTGGCGCGCGACGACCCGCGGGTCGGCGCTCGAATACGGACCGGCCACCGGGAAGAAGCGCGAGTAGACGTCATTCGGCGGGTTGTGGCCGTTCTGGTTCCAGTGCAGCCAACTGCCGTCATGCAGCGGCGTCCCGTACCACGGGTAGTAGAAGATCGCCACCGTTCCGGCCCGGGCGAGACCGGGAGCGGCGAGATATGCGATTACGAGCCCCCCCGCTAGGAGGCGGCGCATGCATCCGTATTGTCTCGCGCATGGCGGACGATTTCCAGATCCCGGGGTTCGTCGACGCCCACAGCCACGCGTTCCAGCGGGCGCTTCGCGGGAAGGTCGAGGGCGGCGACTTCTGGGCGTGGCGGGAGGCGATGCTCGAGCTGGCCGCCGGCGTCCGGACCGACTACGGGGCCGTCTTCACGGAGATGCGCGCTGCCGGCTTCACCGCCGTCGGCGAGTTCCATTACCTCGGCCTCGACGAGGCGCGTGCGGCAGCGGACGCGGCGGTCGAGGTCGGGATCGAGCTCGTCGTCCTCTACGTCGCGTATGCACGAGGGGGCATCGAGCGCTTCCGGCAGGACTCGGTCGCGGAGTACCTGAAGGAGCTCGAGCAGCTGCGCTCGGCCGGGGTACGCGTCGGCGTCGCCCCCCACTCCGTGCGGGCGTGCCCGCGCGACTGGCTGACGGAGCTCGGCCGCTACGCCGCCGACACCGGCCTGCCGCTGCACGTCCACGCCGACGAGCAGCCACGCGAGATCGAGGAGTGCGTCGCCGAGCACGGCGTGCGTCCGATCGAGCTCCTGGCCGACTGCGGCTGCCTCGGGCCGCACACGACCGTCGTGCACGCGACGCATGCCGACGGGCACGAGCTTGACCTTCTCGCCGAAGCGTGCGCACGCGTGTGCGCGTGCCCGACGACGGAGGCGAACCTCGGCGACGGCTTCCTCCCGGTCGAGCGGCTCCTGCACCGCACCATCGCTCTCTGCATCGGCTCCGACTCGAACGTCCGCATCGACCCACTCGAGGAGCTGCGCGAGCTCGACGGCATTGCCCGCCGGCAGTCGGGCCGGCGCGACGTCTTCACGGTGGACGCGCTGCTTGCGATCGGCTCCGACGAGGGCGCGGGCTCGCTCGGCATCGCCGAGTGGCCCCTGGTCACCGTGCGGGCGTCGCATGCGCAGCTCCGCGGCGTGGACGAGCCGCTGTGCGCGCTCGTCGCCGGCTGCTCGGCGGACGTCTTCGGTTAGCTAGTGCCCGTGGTGGCCATGGCCACCAGCGTTGCCGCCGTCGCCACCGGCACCGTGGTGAGGGTCACCGCCGCCGCCCGGACCATGCGTGTCGCCGGAGGGGGAAGCGCCGCCGTCACCGGACGTCGTCGTGATCGTCTCGGTGGTCGTTGTCGTTGTCGTTGGTGTTGTTGTTGTCGTCGTCGTTGTCGTCGCTGTTTCCGTCGTGGTCGTCGTGTCGGTCACCGTCGAGGTGGTATCGGTCGGTGTCGTCTGCACCGCAGCCGCGACCGTCATCGTCGTGTACGGCTCCGCGAGCGGACCCGTCCCCGGAGCGGGCGTGTCGCCCTTCTTGCCCTTGCCGCCGCTCGAGCCATGATCCTTCGCCTGCCCGTGGTGCGGGTCGTCGGAGCCTTTGCTGCTGCCCGGCGGCGTCGGCACGACCGGCGCGACCGGAACCTTCACCGGCGGCGACGGATGTCCCCCGCTGCCCGACGGGGGCAGTGGCTCCGCAGGCGGGCTCGACGCGCTCGCGCTTTGTTGCACCGGCGCCGGCGGCTGCGCGGGCGTTTCCGGCGTCGAAGTGACCGCCGGTCCAGGAGCGGTGTCCGTCGACGTGCCGGGCGCCGGCACTGCCTCCTGCGGCAGCGTCGGCGTGTGCCCGGTGGCGACGACCCATGTGCTCTGCGCATGCGCGGCTCCCGCCGTGACCGTGTCCGTCCTCGACGTCGCCTTCGCCGCCCGGAATGTCACGAGCTGCGTCGGCACATGCCGAGTCGTCGCCGCCGTGACGGGAGCGGCGAGTGCGCCGACTCCGGTGTGCGTGCGCCAGACGAAGGCCCGGTGTGCGACCGAGTGGACGGTGTTCGTGCCGACGACCGCGGCGCTCACCGCGACCGCCGCCATCTTCACCGCCGCACCTCCCGCCATGAGCGACTTCATCGCCGCGATGAGCGAGCCGAAGCTGAAGCCCGTCTTCGCTTTGCCCGACTTCGTCCGCTTCTCGGCGACGTCCGGCTGCTCGAGCGCCGTCGCAAGCGTGCGGCGCGCGCGGAAGATGAGCATCTCGACCGCGCCCTGCGTCAAACCGAGCTCGGACGCGATCTCGCGATAGGACAACCCCTGCCACTCGCGCAAGAGGATCGCGCGCCGCTGATTCTCGGGCATCGAATCGAGCGCGTCGTCGAGCCCCATCAGCTCGAGCGTGTCGCCCTCGGCCGCCGCGTTGCCAGACGGAACGACCTCCTGGAGGATCTCGAAGTCGTCCGGCGCCTCGACGCGCAACCGTCGGCCGGAGGACGACCGGCGTGCGATGCAGACGTTCTGCGCGATCTTGTACAGCCACGCCTGCTCGAAGCGCGTCGTCGTTCCGCGCTGGAGGCCGCGAAAGGCGTTCAGGAACGTCGTCTGGACCGCGTCTTCAGCTTCCTCGCGCGAGCGAAGCTGGTGGAGGCAGTAGGCGTAGATCTGCTTGCCGTACTGCCGGTAGAGCTCATGCGTCGCGTCGGCGACGTTGCGACCTGCATTCCCTGCTGCGGCCATGTGCCCGCGGCCCCCCGGTTGCGGAGATCAATTGTGCGACACGTGCTGACGGCTACAAACACCCTTTTGCGGGATTCGCCCTGCTCATCCGGGGTATCCCGCGACAGAACGCAGCGACCAATGCGTCGACGATCCCGCTCACGCGACGTTCCGGTCGTTGATGCGTCCCTGCAGCTCGCCGACGTATTGCGAGAGGTCCCGCTCGCGGAACTCGATGAGCTCCTCGCGCTCGCCCACGTCGCGCTCGCGCTGCTCGAGCTTGTCCTCGCGCAGCTCGACGTCGGCGAGAAGGCGCGCTTCCCGGAGACGCATCTCCTCGTCGGACTGTGCGAGCTGGCCGGCACGCTCGGCCAGGCGGTCCTCGCTCTCGAGCAGGCGCTGCTCGCGCGCCTGCACGCGGTGCTCGCGCTGCTCGAGCTCTGCGAGGAGCGCAAACGCCTCCTGAGAGACCTGCCCCTGGCCGTTGCGCGCGCGCTCGAGGCGCTCGCCGTCCTCACGCAGACGAGACTCGCGAGCGGCGAGCGCCGCCTCGCCGTTCGCGAGCATCTTCTCGCGTGCGTCGTAGCGACGCTCGAGCGTCGACTCGCGCTCCGCGACCTCGTCCGCGCGTTCCTGCAGTCGCTGCCGCTGCTGCTCGAGCTCGGCGGCCGCCGCACGGATGCCGACCTCGCGCTCGGCGACGGCGCGCTCACGCTGCCGCGCCGCTGCGTCGAGCTGCCGGACGCTCTCCTCGCGGGCGATGAACGCCGCTTCCTGGTCCTGGCGCACGGCGTCGAGAGCGGCACGCTCGCGCTTCAGCTCCCGTTCGCGCTCGGCCAGGCCGGCAAGCTGCTGCGCCAGGTGGGCGCCGGCCTGCGCACGCTCCTGGTCGACCGACTGGAGCTCGACGGTGCGCGAGTCGACGTGCAGAGCAAGCTCGGAAACGCGTGCCTCCTCGGCGACGAGCTCGGCGCGGATGCGCGCAACCTCGACACGCTCGCTCTCGAGCTGCTCGCGCTGGATCTTGAGGACGACTTCGTGTTCGTCGACGTCCGCACGGGCCGCTTCGACCCGGGCTGTGAGCTGCTCGACCTCGGCCTCGCGGACGGCGAGCTCACGAGCCGAGCCGAGCTCGCGCTCGTACGCCTCGACCTGATGCTCGAGCGCCTCGCGCAGCGCGCGCTCGCGTCCGAGCGCAGCTTCGAGCTCGGTGCGGAGCTCGAGGAGCTCCGTCGGCTCGGTGGAGACGGGCTCCGGGAGGATCGGGACGACCTCCCCGATCGGCAAGAGGTCCGGAAGGGCGGGCATCGGCTCCGGCGTCTGCTCGACGTCGCCCGTCTCCTCGTTCCCGAGCTTGCGCGACAGCTGCGCGCGCAGTCCCGTGCCGAATCCGGTTTCGGTCTCCTGGCTCATTTGAAATGGAGGTACGTGGTGATGTTGAGGAACGCCGGCCCGAGGATCACGACGAACATCGCCGGGAAGATGAAGATCGCCGTTGGGAACAGCATCTTGATCGGGGCCTTCATCGCCCGCTCCTCCGCCGCCGCCTGACGCCGCAGGCGCGAGTCGGCGGCCTGCACGCGCAGGATGCGCCCGAGCGAGATGCCGAGCTGCTCCGCCTGGATGACGGAACGGACGAACGCCGACACCTCCGGCGCCGGCACGCGCTCCGCGAGCTTCTTCAGCGCCTCCGCGCGCGCCTCGCCGACGCGCATCTCGCCGAGCGTGAGTGCGAACTCGTCGACGAGGGCCCCGTCCATGTGCTCGGTCAGCTTCGCGATCGCCCCGTCGAGGCCCAGTCCGGCCTCGACCGAGACGGCGAGCAGGTCGAGGGCGTCCGGCAGCTCGGAGCGGATGCGCTCGCGGCGCGCGCGCGTGCGGAACGTGAGGAGCGTGTCGGGAGCGATGAAGCCGGCGAAGGCGAGGGCCGGGACGAGAAACACACCGGCAACCGGCGCGAGGACGGCACCGAACGCGCCCCCGGCAACGAGCCCACCGAGCGCGAGCCCGGCCTTCACGGCGAGGAACTGCGATGTCGAGATTCGCTGCGCGAGGCCCGCCGCGATGAGGCGCGATCCGATCGCCTCGGCGGAGGCCTTGGGGTTGAGCCGCAGCGTGACCGC
The DNA here is from genome assembly GCA_036496165.1 of Gaiellaceae bacterium. GTDB lineage: Bacteria > Actinomycetota > Thermoleophilia > Gaiellales > Gaiellaceae > Palsa-739. The sequence continues at coordinate 6,194 of DASXLN010000157.1, forward strand.
GGCGAGACGCTCGACGGCGGGTGCGACGACACGCTCCCGGAAGCGCGGCAGCGCGTTCGTCGGCTGCGCACGGCGCGCGCCGTACGTCGCGGCGCGCTTCAGTGCGACCTGCCGCCGGCGCAACGGCGAGGTGGCGACCTCGCCGGCGAGGAAGACGGCGAGCGCGAGCGACAGGATGGCGAAGAAGAGCAGCATCGTCAGCCGGTGAACGACACGATCTTCTTGAGGACGACGGAGCCGATCCCGAGCATGACGAGCGCGACGCCCACCATCGTGTGCCCGGTGCTCGAGTGCCACAGAGGCCCCATGTACGTCGGGCTGAGGACGCTGACGAGTGCCGCGACGAGGAAGGGCAGGCCCGCCAGGACATAGGCGGACATGCGCCCCGTCGCCGTCAGGCTGCGGATCTTGCGCGCGAACTGCTGGCGCTGGCGGACGGTCTCGGCGACGACGTCGAAGAGCCCGGCGAGTGAGCCGCCGATCTGCCGCTGGATCGTCACCGCGTTCAGGACGAAGGAGAGGTTCTTCGAGCCGATCCTCTCGCCCATCTCCGCCAGAGCGTCGTCCATCGGCCGGCCGAGGCGGGTCTCGGTGAGGACGCGCCGGAGCTCGCGGGCAGTCGGGTCGGCCCCCTCGTCGACAACGGCCTGGATCGCGTGCCGGAACGAATGGCCCGCCTTGAGCGACGCGGCAATGGTGATGAGGAGATCGGGCAGCTGGTTGTCGAACGCCTTCATGCGGCGTCGCGCCTTCGACATGACGTAGAACATCGGCCCCGCGGCGGCGGCGAGCGTGAACAAGACGACGAGAACACTCGGCACGCCGGCGAGGAACATCACGAATGCGATGACGATGCCGCAGCCGACACAGATGTAGAGAAGCTCGGATGCGAGCAGCGGGAGATCGGCGCGCGTGATCAACCGCTGAACGGCGCGGAACTGCTTCACGTTCGCGAACGCCTGCTCCGTCGCCGCGACGACGCTGCGCACGAAGGTCCGCCCCTGCTGCGTGTGTCTCTTCGACTTCGCCGGCCGTTGCTCGCTCGGACCGAGGTGCGGAGCGAGCCGCGTCCGCAGCCATGATCCACGGCGCGCGCCGGCGATGAACCAGTACGCGAGGAGCACGAGTGCGCCGACTGCGCCGACGACGAAGAGCGGCGCGAGCGAGGACGTCCACGCCGAGCGGGGCAGCAGGCCCGACGGGGGCGTGCTCGGCAGCACCGCGAGCCCTGCATTGGGAAGCGTCACCAAACGCGATGCACTGCCGGCGCCGGTGATCTCCGCAGAGAGCGTGACGCTTTGCCTGGGGCGCGCTGCCGTGACGTATCTGAGCTGCCAGGTGTGCGAGAGCGTCTGCGCGATCGACGCGTAGAGCGACGAGAGCTGGGCGCTCGACGATGCTTCGATGTAGGCGCCGCCGGTGTCCGCCGCAAGCTGCCGCAGCGGGTCAGGCGTGAAGCCCGGGCCGGCGATCCCGACGGTGTACACGGACGCGTGCGCGTGGTGTGCCGCTGTGACGGCGTCCGCGAACGACGCGGTGCTCGAGACGTCCTGGCCGTCGGTGACGACGACGATGACGCGTCCGGGCTGCCCCTGCTGCGCGAGCGCGGAGGCCGCGCGCACGACCGCGTCCCACAGCGCCGTGCCCTGGCGCGCGTCGACGCCGAGGCCGCTGAGCGCGGCGCTCGCGTCTGCACTCGAGCTCGAGAAGCCCGTGAGCGAGACGGCCTGGCGGCCGAACGTCACGATCTCGACCTGGTCGTTCGACCCCTTTCCGGCGACGAAGGCGCGTGCCGCGGCGGCCGCGTTCCGGATCGAGGCGCCGGCCATCGACTGCGAGCGGTCGACGGCGAGGACGACGCTTTTCGCCCGGCCGAGGTTCACCGCCTGCAGCCCTGCGACGGGCAACCCGTTCTCGGCGAGCCGCGGCTGCGCTGCACCGGCGGGCGCGACGACTGTCGCCCGGATCTCCGGGTAGCCGCTCGTGTCGACGCCCGAGATCCGCACACCGGCTGCGGCAGCCGGGGCGACGATGAGGAAGGCGATGATGATCGCGGCCGCACGCGTCACTCTTGGCCGCCTCCGAAACTGTTGACCGCGAAGGCCGCACGAAGGTCGGCGTCGTCGGTCGAGAAGAACGCAGGCGGGAGAACGACGTTGTTCGCCGCGAGCTTCTCGAGGAAGTGCGGCCTCAGGCCCGTCGCAGCGAGTGGCGTCAGAAGGCGCTTGGCGCGAGCGGCGTCGGCCTCGGTCGGCGAGGAGGCGACAAAGAGGTCCTGCAGCGTGACGACGTCGGACTCCATGCCGACGACCTCGGCGATGTGGCTGATGCGGCGCGAGCCGTCGACGAGCCTGACGATCTGCACGAGCACGTCGAACGCGCTCGCGATCTGCTCGCGAATTGCGCGGTGCGGCAGCTCGACGCCGGCTGTGAGGACGAGCGTCTCGAGACGGGAGAGCGCGTCCCGCGGGGAGTTCGCATGGATCGTCGTCAGGGAGCCCTCGTGGCCGGTGTTCATCGCCTGGAGCATGTCCACGGTCTCCGCGCCGCGGACCTCGCCGACGATGATCCGGTCGGGACGCATGCGCAGCGCGTTGCGGACGAGCTCGCGGATCTTCACCTCTCCCGACCCCTCGATGTTCGGCGGGCGAGACTCGAGCGTGATCACGTGCTCCTGCTGGAGCTGGAGCTCGGCCGCGTCCTCGATCGTCACGATTCGCTCGTCGCCGGGAATGAACGCCGAGATCGCGTTGAGCGTCGTCGTCTTTCCGGTGCCGGTTCCACCGGAGATGAGGACGTTCAGCTTCCCCTTCACGCACGCGCCGAGGAACTGCGCGGCGCGGGCCGACATCGTCCCGAACTGGATGAGGTCGTTGATCGTGTACGGGTCGCGCGAGAACTTGCGGACGGTCAGCGTCGGGCCGGTGAGCGCGAGGGGCGGAATGATCGCGTTGACGCGGCTTCCGTCCGGCAGGCGCGCGTCGACCATCGGCGACGACTCGTCGACGCGGCGGCCGATCTGCGACACGATCTTGTCGATGATGCGCATGAGGTGCGCGTCGTCGACGAAGCGCGCATTCGTCCGCTCGATCTTCCCGGAGCGTTCGACGTAGATGTGCTCCGGCCCGTTGACCAT
>DASXLN010000158.1:0-19161 GCA_036496165.1 Gaiellaceae bacterium
ACGTAGTCGCCGGTGCTCGAGTTTCCGATCGGCGAGATGTTCGCCGACCACGCCGCCACGGCGGTGAACGCGAGCGAGCCGCCGACCCAGAGCGGATTCGTCACCCAGTAGAGGATCGCGGCAATGCCGCCGTGCAGCCGGCCGAAGGCAAGCTTCGTCCACTCGTAGGGGCCGCCCTCCTGCGTGAACGCCGACCCGACCTCGGCCATCATCAGCATGTACGGCGCGACGAAGAGGACCGCCGTGACGAGCAGCCAGACGAATCCCTCCGGGCCGTTGCTCGCGACGGTGCCGAGCGTGTCGAGCCCGACGAACGCGCACACGGTGAAGAACACCATGTCGAAACGCCGCAGCGACTTAATCAGCTTGCCCTTCTCCTGCAGGGCGAGCGTCGTCGTGCGCTCCACCTCTACTGCATTCGTTCCCATGCCTCGCTGAGCACCTCCCCGAGTGTTCCGGTTATCTCGTCGAACTCGCGTTGGGTCGCGACGAGCGGTGGTGAGATCTGGATGACCGGGTCGCCCCGGTCGTCCGCCCGACAGATCAGGCCCTTCTCGAACAGCCGTGGCGAGAGGAAGCCGCGCAGCAGCGACTCGCACTCGGCGTCGTCGAACGTCTCCTTCGTCTCCTTGTTCTTCACGAGCTCGAGCGCGTAGAAGAACCCGGTTCCGCGCAGGTCGCCGACGATCGGCAGGTCGAGCAGCTGCGCGAGCGTGGCCCGGAATGCGTCGCCGTTGTCGCGCACGTTCTCGACGACGCGCTCGCGCTTCATGATTTCGATGTTCTTCAGTGCGATCGCGCACTGCACCGGATGCCCGCCGAACGTGATCCCGTGTGCGTACATCGCAGTCTCGCCGAGGAAGGGCTCGACGACGTGGTCGGCCGCGATGACCGCGCCGATCGACGCGTACGCCGACGAGAGCCCCTTTGCGCTCAGGATCAGGTCGGGGCGGATGTCGTAGAGCTCGGAGCCGAACCAGGACCCGAGCCGCCCGAAGCCGGTGATCACCTCGTCCGCGCACAGGAGGATCTCGTAGCGGTCGCAGATCTCGCGGACGCCGCGCCAGTAGCGCGCGGGCGGCGTGAACGAGCCGCCGGCATTCTGCACCGGCTCCATGATCACCATCGCGACCGTCTCCGGCCCCTCCTGCACGATCGCGGACTCGAGATCCTCGAGCAGGAAGGCGGTGAACTCCTCCTCGGTCTCGCCGTCCGGCCGGTGATAGCGGTTCGTGTTTCGAACGTGGACGGCGTCGGGGACGAGCGGCTCGAACGGCGCGCGCAGTGCGGCGATGCCGTTGATCGACAGCGCACCCATCGTTGTGCCGTGGTACGCGAGGCGACGTGAGATCGCCTTCCACCGCCGTTCTCCGCGCGCCTGGTGGAACTGCCGGGCGAGCTTCCACGCCGACTCGACCGCTTCGGAGCCGCCGGAGACGAAGAAGACGCGGTTGAGGTCCCCGGGGGTGAGCTGCGCGACTTCGTGCGCGAGCTCGATCGCGCGCGGGTGCGCGTACGACCAGTTCGTGTAGAACGGCAGCTCGCGCATCTGCGCGAGTGCGGCCTGTCCCATCTCCTCGCCGTACGAGTAGCCGACCTGCACGGCGAAGAGCCCGGCGAGCGCGTCGAGGTAGCGGTTGCCCTCGAGGTCCTCGAGGTAGCAGCCCTCGCCGCGCACGATGATCGGAGGCTCGCCGCCGCCCATGCGGGTGAAGTGCAGCCAGAGGTGGTCGCGCGCCGCCTGGCGCAGGTCAATCGCCACGGGTCCCCCAGTCGTACAGTTGCTTCCACATCTCGAGATAGATGAGCGTCTCCGTCGAGACGACGCCTTCGAGCGCGCGCATCCTGTTCGTCAGGTCGAGCAGCTCGCGGCGCGTGGCGGCGACGACCTCGACGACGAGGTCGAACTGGCCGGCGGTGACGATGACGTAGTCCGCCTCGGGCCAGCGCGAGATCTCGTCGGCGACGCGATCGGGCGCGCCGGAGGTCTTGACGCCGACGAGCGCCTGGTCGAACCCGAGCCCGAGCGGATTCGTGACGCCGACCACCTGGAGGATCCCCGCGCTCGTCAGCCGGGCATAGCGCGCGCGCACCGTCGCCTCGGAGACGCCGAGGCGCGCCGCGATGCGCCGGAACGACTCGCGGCCGTTCGCCTGCAGCTCCTCGATGATCTTCCGGTCGAGGTCGTCGACCGTCCGCGCCGGGGCGACGGGGCCGCGGGCGGCGTGGAGCGGCTGGAGGTCCGGCCTGCGCAACGCGTGGGATTGTTACCACCTTTCTACGCAATGCGTCAATGGACTTGACTTGCGGCTGCGAATCTCAGATGTTGAGTGGATGCCGAGGACACCTCTTCTCCGTGCCCTCCGGCGGCTCGCGGACGATCACCGCGAAGCCGGCCGGCTGGGAATCCCGGTCGCCGAGCTCCAGGCTCGGCGTGCCGAAGGCGCCGCCTACGACCGCGGCGAGTTCCTGAAGAAGGCCGGCATCGCCGGCGCCGGGATGGTGGCCGGCTCCGCGTACCTGGCCGACCATGCACGTGCAGCGAGAGGCGGGACCACCGCGCGCATCGCGATCGTCGGCGGCGGCATCGCCGGGCTCTCCGCCGCACTGACGCTGCAGGACCAGGGCATCTATGCGGACGTCTACGAGTCGTCGGGCCGCGTCGGGGGGCGCATGCACTCCGACTGGACCGAGTTCGGGACCGGCTTCTGGGACAACGGCCAGCAGGCGGAGCTGTGCGGCGAGCTGATCGACTCGGGCCACAAGACGATCCAGGCGCTCGCGAACCGCTTCAAGCTGCCGATGGTCGACCTGATCAAGGCACAGCCGAACGGCACCGAGGACACGAACTGGATCTTCGGCGCCGACTACACGCCGGCACAGGCGGCAGCCGACTTCAAGCCGGTGAGCACTGTCCTGGCGCAGCAGCTGCGGGCGGCCGGCTATCCGACGCTGTACAACAGCTCGACACCGACGGGTCAGATGCTCGACCAGACGTCGGTGCACGACTGGATCGCGAATTACGTGCCCGGCGGCCTCGGCTCGCAGTTCGGCGCGTTGCTCAACGCCGCCTACAACGAGGAATACGGAGCGGAGACGACCGACCAGTCCTCTCTCAACCTCGTCTACCTGCTCGGGTACCAGGCCGGCGGGTTCAACGTGCTCGGACAGTCCGACGAGCGCTTCCACATCGCCGGCGGCAACTCGAACCTGCCGATCGCGATCGCAAACGCCCTGCCGAGCGGGAGCGTCCACCTCGGCTATCGCATGTCGTCGATCGCGAAGAACAGCGACGGCTCGATCAAGGTGACGTTCGCGAACGGCACGTCGATCACCGCCGACCACGTGATGCTCTGCATGAGCTTCTCGGTGCTCCGGACGCTCGACTACTCGAAGGCCGGCTTCGACGGGCTCAAGAACACGGCGATCACGCAGCTCGGCTCCGGAAACAACGCGAAGCTGAACGTGCAGTTCAAGTCGCGCCCGTGGAACGCCGACGGGAGCACGGGCTCGCTCTATACCGACCAGCCGTTCCAGAGCGGCTGGGACGTGACGCGCGGCCAGGCGGGTGCGACCGGCATCCTCGTCGAGTACCCGGGCGCGAACGTGGCCCGCTCGCTGGCGCAGTCGAGCCCGTACACGACGACGGCGAACAACTCGGCCGTGAAGAAGGCCGCGCAGGGCTTCCTCGCGCAGCTCGAGCCGATCTACCCGGGTATCACCGCGCAGTGGAACGGCAAGGCAATGCTGTCGACGCCGTTCACCGACCCGAACCTCCTCTGCTCGTACTCCTACTGGCGAGTCGGGCAGTACACCGCGTTCAGCGGGTACGAGAAGATGCGCCAGGGGAACATCCACTTCGCCGGCGAGCATTGCTCGCAGGACTTCCAGGGCTTCATGGAAGGCGGCGCGGCGGAGGGCATCCGCGCCGCGAAGGAGATCCTCGGAGACCTGAAGGCCTAGACGCCGTACGCGGTGACGTGTTCGGGTACCACCCGTACCCGGACACGTCGCTGGCCTTCGACATACGGCCACGGCTTGCCGTCGTACTTGCGGCTGAGCCGGTCGATCTGCTCCTCCGCCCCGTCGGTCGTCAGCTCGGCGCGGCCGTCGACGGCGACCCAGTGGTAGAAGTCCGGCGCCGTGACGAGGATCGAGATGCGCGCGTCGCGCTCGAGGTTCGACGGCTTCGCGCGGCCGTAGGCGGTGTTGAAGGAGACGGTGTCGCCGTCGCGCTCCACCCACACGACGGTGCTCTGGGGCGAGCCGTCCGCACGGAGCGTCGTCACGATCCCGAAGTTCGGGCCGTCGAAGAATGCGAGTTGCTGTTCGGTGAGCATGTCGTGTAGCCTTGCACGCGGCGAGTCCCGGCGACAGAGGAGGTCGACAACATGACGATTGTGCGTGCCGCCTTCTCGGTCTTTCTGACCTAAGCGCCGCGGCGACTCCTTCGGGACGCGTGCGGCGTCCCTCTTCTCGTCTCGAAGGAGATCTGCGTTGCCTGGATTCGACCTGGCTTCGCTCGGCTGGAGCGCCGAGTGGGCCGACAACTTGGAGCAGGGCCTCTCGCCCGGGCGGGTCGTCGCCGCGCATCGCGGCGCGTTCGACGTCGCGACGGGGCACGGCAGCGTGCGCGCGCATCTGCCGGGGCGGCTCGCATACGACGGCGTCGATGTCGCCGTCGGCGACTGGGTGGGGGTCGCGGGCTCGGCGATCCGCACGGTGCTGCCGCGGCGAAGCGCGATCGTGCGGAGCGTCGCCGGCAGGACGTCGCAGTCGCAGACGCTCGCCGCGAATGTCGACGTTGCGTTCGTCGTGTCGTCGCTCGGCCCCGATCTCGAGCCGCGCCGGATCGAGCGGTATCTCGTCACGATCTGGGAGAGCGGCGCGAGCCCCGAGGTCGTGCTGACGAAGGCCGACCGGATGGAGGATCCGTGGGGTCTCGTCGCGGAGGTGGAGGCGGTCGCGATCGGCGTCCCGGTGCACGTCGTCTCGGCGATCAGCGGCCACGGGTGCGACGCGCTGCGCGCTCGGATCACGGACGGGACGACGGCAGTGCTGCTCGGCTCGAGCGGCGTCGGCAAGTCGACGCTCGTGAACAGGTTCGTCGGGCGCGAGCTGATGGCGGTGACGGAGACGCGCGTGGACGACGACGAGGGGCGTCACACGACGACGCACCGGGAGCTCATCCAGCTCCCGGGCGGCGGGATCGTCATCGACACGCCGGGGCTGCGCGAGCTGCAGCTCTGGGACGGCGGAGCGGAAGCGGTCGGCCTTGCGTTCTCCGACATCGAAGCGCTGTCGGCGCAGTGCAGGTTCACCGACTGCAGGCACTCGAGCGAGCCGGGCTGCGCGGTGCAGGCCGCGCTGCAGTCGGGCGAGCTCTCGGCGGAGCGGCATCGGAGCTGGCTGAAGCTACAGCGGGAGCTGCGTGCGATCGCCATGCGCTCGGACGCCCGCCTCCGCCGCGAGGAGAAGCGCAAGTGGCAGCAGCGTGTTCGAGACGGCCGCTCGCGCACGCGCCACCGGCCGGGACGGGCATGACTGGGGACCCTAGGAGGCGCTCACGAGATCGAGCGGCTTCACGATCTCAGCGAAGTGGCAGGCGGATGGATGGCCCTGCCCGCGGTCGATGAGGGCGGGCTCTTCCTCGGCGCAGATCGGCTGGGCCTTCCAGCACCTCGTCCGGAAGCGGCAGCCGGAGGGCGGGTTCGCAGGGCTCGGGACATCGCCCTCGAGCACGATCCGCTTCCGTTTCCCGCGCTGCGACGGCTCCTCGATCGGCACCGCCGACAGCAGCGCCTGCGTATACGGATGCGACGGCTCGTTGTAGATCTGATGCTTGTCGCCGATCTCAACGATCTTGCCGAGATACATGACGGCCACGCGGTCTGAGACGTGCCGCACGACCGAGAGATCGTGCGCGACGAAGATGTACGTCAGCCCGAAGTCGCGTTGCAGCGACTCGAGAAGGTTCACGACCTGCGCGCGGATCGACACGTCCAGCGCCGAGACCGGCTCGTCGAGGATGATCACCTGCGGGTTGAGCGCGAGCGCGCGCGCGACGCCGATGCGCTGCCGCTGGCCGCCGGAGAACTCGTGCGGGAACCGGTTCGCGTGCTCGGGCGACAGCCCGACGGTCCGCAGCAGCTCGTCCACCCGCTGGCGCCCGCGCTCGCCGCCGTACTGGCCCGCGATTCGCAGCGGCTCGCCGATGATGTCGCGCACCGTCATGCGCGGGTTGAGCGACGCGTAGGGATCCTGGAAGACGATCTGCATCTCGCGCCGCACCGGCCGCATCCGCCTCCGCCCCCAGCGGCTGATCCCACGCCCGTTGAAGTAGATCCGCCCGCTCGTCGGCTCGACGAGCTTCAGGATCGTGCGCGAGAGCGTCGTCTTGCCGCAGCCGGACTCGCCGACGAGCCCGATCGTCTCGCCCTTGTACACGGTGAGGTCGACGCCGTCGACCGCGTGGATCTGACCGACCGTCCGCTTGAACAACCCCGCCTTGATCGGGAAGTGCGTGACGAGGTTCTCGATCCGGAGCAGCCCCGGCTTGTCGGCGGCGAGCGCGTTCTCGGCCTGGTCGAGCTCCGCCTCGGCCGCGTCCCACAGCCGCGTGACCACCGCCGCTGCCACGAGCGCGAGGCCGACGGCGAGGCAGATCCCGATCGTGATGTACAGCCCCCACGTCGCCGTCACAGCACCGCCGTGCGCCGGCCCGTGGCCGAGCGGTAGATACGGGTGCACGCTCTTCGGCGAGGTGGCGATCGAGATCGTCAGCCCGGCGATGGCGAAGGCGGCCACCGCGCCGAGCGCGGTGACGAGGAACACCCGCGTCCGGTAGCCGATCACGCCGAGCACGAGAGCGACGACGAGCGCGATGACGACGAGCCAGCCTGCGCCGCTCGTTCCGGTCAGCGTCTTCCCGACCGAGATGCCGTGCACGCCTGCGATGCGCAGCCAGGGCGTGAAGAGCGAGATGAGCGACACGGCGGCTACGACGGTGCTCGCACCGAGCAGTCGCTGCCCGAGGCGCTTCAGCCCATCGGCGCGCTCCTCCCAACTCTCGAGGCCGGCCTCGAGCGCAGCGAGGTCGTGCTGCCCCGACCCGTTGCTCCCGCTCGCGTTCACGTTCCACTCCCCGCTTCGACGGGCTCGGAGAACTTCGACTGATGGCCGACGAGCTCCTCGGAGAAATGGCAGGCCGTGAGGTGGCCCTCGACCTCCGCCTGCTGCAGCGGCGGAACCTCCTCGCGGCACCGTGGGCGCCCCTGCGTCAGGAAGCAGCGCGGATGGAACGCACAGCCGGGCGGCCGGTTGATGAGCGACGGCGGCGACCCGGGAATCGGGCGGAGCCACTCCTCGTCCTCCGTCAGCTTCGGCAGGCTGTCGAGGAGCCCGACCGTGTACGGATGCCGCGGCGCGCGGAAGATCGTGTGGACGTCGCCGGCCTCGACGATGCGGCCCCCGTACATGACGAGGACGCGGTCGCACATCTCGGCGACGATGCCGAGGTCGTGCGTGATGAGGATCGTCGCGGCCTCCGTCTCGACCTGCACCGTCTTCAGCACCTCGAGCACCTGCGCCTGGATCGTCACGTCGAGCGCGGTCGTGGGCTCGTCGGCGATGAGCAGCGACGGCGAGTTCGCGATCGCCATCGCGATCATCGCGCGCTGCCGCATGCCGCCGGAGAACTCGTGCGGATACTGGTTGACACGCGCGTCGGGATTCGGAACTCCCACGAGCCGCAGCAGCTCGACGACACGGGCGTCCACCTTGTCGTTCGGTTCCTTCGGGTAGTGCGTCTTGATCGCTTCCCCGAGCTGAAAGCCGATCTTCAGCACCGGATTGAGCGAGGTCATCGGGTCCTGGAAGACCATCGCGACCTCGTCGCCGCGGAACTCGCGCAGCTCCTTCGGGCTCAGCTTCAGGAGATCCTTGCCGCGGAACATGGCGGTGCCGCTCGTGATCCGGCCCGGCGGCTGCGGGATGAGCCCGAGAAGCGCCATCGTGCTGACACTCTTGCCCGATCCGGACTCGCCGACGATGCCGAGCGTCTCGCCCGGGAAGACGTCGTACGAGATTCCGTCCACGGCATGGACGATGCCGTCCTCCGTGCGGAACTCGACCGCGAGATCGCGGATGGAAAGCAGTGGCTCTGCCATCACGCCCGAACGCGTCGCTGCTGCGGGTCGAGCGCGTCGCGCAGGCCGTCGCCCACGAAGTTGACGCAGACGACGATGAGGACGAGAACGAGGCCCGGCAGCACGGTCAGCCACCAGTCCTGCGGGTATGACTGCCCGCCGAATACGAGCTTGCCGAGCGACGGCGTCGGGTCGGCGATGCCGAAGCCGAGGAACGAGAGGAACGCCTCGATGATGATCGCGTCTGCCACCGCGAGCGTGCCGTTCACGATGATCGGCCCGAGTGTGTTCGGCAGCATGTGCCTGAACATGATCCGCAGGTCGCCCGCGCCCACCGCCTTCGCCGCCTCGACGTACTCCTTCTCGCGCAGCGACAAGAAGACCCCGCGCACGATACGGGCGATCGGCGTCCAGAAGAACGCGGCGAGGATGGCGACGATCGTCCAGACGCTGCTCGAGCGGCCGAGGAGCGCGGCCACCGTCAGCAGCACGACGAGCACGGGCAGCGTGAGGATGAGGTCGGTGACGCGCATGATCACGTTGTCGACCCAGCCGCGGTAGTAGCCGGCGATCGCGCCGATGAACAGCCCGAAGAAGGTCGAGACGACGGCGACGGTCAGCCCGACCTGCTCCGACGTGCGGATGCCGTAGATCGTGCGGCTCAGATAGTCGCGCCCGATCTCGTCCGTGCCGAAGTAGTGATGGCCGGCCGTCGTCGGCGAGTGCAGCACGTTCGTCAGGTCGATCTGGTCGAACGTGTACGGCGCGACGACGTTCGCGAGCGCACCCGCCCCGAAGACGATGATGAGCCCGACGAGACCGATCATCGCGAGGCGATGGCGCAGGAAGCGCCGGCGCGCGTACGACCACTGGCTGCGCGCCGTGAGGTCCATCCCCTCGGCGGCGGCGCTGACGGCGACGTCGACCGCGATGGGGCGCCCGTCGATGATCTGCGGGGGCGGCTCGACCTGCAGCGGTGTGGACGGCTCAGTCATAGCGAATCCGCGGGTCGAGGAAGCCGTACAGGATGTCGGCGATGAGGTTGAACAGAATCACGGTGATCGCGACGATCATGACGTATGCCATGACCGAGTAAACGTCGTTCGTCTGCAGCCGCGTGATGAAGAAGTACCCCATGCCGTCCAGGGTGAAGATCGTCTCGGTGACGATTGCCCCACCGAGCAGCGCGCCGAACTGCAGCGCAGACACGGTGACGATCGGGATCAACGCATTGCGAACCACGTGGCGGAAGATCACCATTCTCTCGGGCACGCCCTTGGCTCGCGCCGTGCGCACGTAGTCGCTGTTGATGACGTCCAGCATCGTCGCGCGCATGTACCGGCTGTATAGGGCGAAGCTGACGACCGTGAGCGTGATCACCGGGAGCGCGATGTGCTGCAGCCGGTCGATCGACCACGTCGAGCTCGTGACCCCGCTGTTGAGACCGGACGTGTAGAAGATCCGCACGTGCCAATGCAGATAGATGTCGGTGAACGCGATCTGGAGAATGAGTGCGAGCCAGAAAGTCGGCATCGCATACCCGAGGAAGCTCAGTGACGTGAAGGTGTAGTCGAAGATCGAGTACTGGCGAATCGCCGAGTAGATGCCGACTGCGACGCCCAGCACGAGCGCGATCACCTGCGCGAGCAGGACGATCTGCAGCGTGTGCTCGATCGCGACGGAGATGTCCGGCCAGATCGCCTGCGACGTCAGTAGCGACTGTCCGAGCTTGTGGACGAAGACGTCCTGGAGCCAATACCAGTAGCGAATAGGCAGCGACTGGTCGAGGTGGTACACGTGCGCAAGGTGCTTGAGGATCCCGGGCGAGTTCGTCCGCGGATTCGCGCGGAGGTTCGCAAGCGGGTCGCTCGACTTCGTGATGAACGCGAAGCTGAGGAAGCTCGTCGCGAGCAGAACCGGAATGCTGTAGAGGATGCGCCGCGCGATGTAGGTGACCATTGTCCCGAGGCCTTTTTTCGACCTGGAGCCCCGTCCACCTTGAGTGGACGGGGCTCCAGGAATCCTGCGAAGTGCGGGGGAGTTTAGCCCGCCTTCTCCGACCTTACTTCCAGTGCCAGTCCTGGATGTTCCAGAACGGGCCGATGATCGCCGGGTTGTTGACCATGCCCAGCAGCGTCGACTTGTAGATCAGCGGCGTCGGGCGCTGATACAGCGGGAAGACCGGGACGGTGTCGGACATGATCTTGTCCGCCGCCTGGAAGTCCGCCGTGCGCTTCGCCGGGTCGAGCTCGGCATTGCCGGCCTTGACCAGCTTGTCGACCTTGGCGCTGCAGTAGCCGGTCCAGTTGCCGGCACCCTGGCAGCGCCACGAGTCGTACCAGTCGCCGGGGTCGCCGGTCGTGATCTCCGCGAACTCCGCGACGTCGTAGTTGCCGGACGGAAGGCCCGACGAACCGAAGATGACGTTCGGGGGAAGCGGCTTGTCGTTGACCTGGATGCCGATCGCCTTCATCTCCGCCTTGCCGATCGCCTCGGAGGTGGCGCGAACGGAGTTACCCGACGTCCACGACCAGTTGATCGTCGCGGGAAGGCCCGAGCACTGCCAGATCTTCGTGTTGCTCGGATCGACCGACGAAGGACCACCCGTGCAGTGCTTCGCCATGAGGGCGAGAGCCTTCTGCGGGTTGAAGTTCCACTTCGCGAAGTCCGGCTTGTACGCCGCCTCCGTGGAGTAGTAGATCGCGTTGTCCTGCGGCTTCGTGTTGCCTGCAAGCGCGCCGTACACCGTGTTGATGATCGACTGCCGGTCGATCGACATCGCGATCGCCTCGCGGAACCATGGCGCACGAAGGAGCTTGTTCGTGGAGCCGGAGGTCACGCTGTCGGCCGCTTTCGCGTTGCCCTCACGCATCTCGATGTGCTCGAAGTAGTAGCCGGGGATCTGGTTGAACGTGATCCCGGGCGTGCTCTTCAGCGGCTGGAGATAGAGACCGAACGTCGGGGAGATCGCGTCGACCTCGCCGCCGCGCATTGCCTCTTCCTCGGAGTTCGTGTCGGCGATGATCTTGAAGTCCACCTCGCCGATGGCCGGCTTCTTGCCGTTCCAGAACGGATTCGCCTTCAGAACCGAGCCCTGCCCCTTGGTGTAGTTCGAGAGGTAATACGGGCCGTTCGAGACGGGCTGGCCGTCGCTACCGCAGATGCAGTTCGTCCAGATCTTGTTGAAGTCCAGGCCCTTGAGGGCCGCGGACGGATACATGCTGGAGAACAGGTACTGCCAGTTCGCGAACGGGCCACAGGGGAAGTCGCTGGTGCAGTTCTTCGTCTTCCAGAAGAACGTGACCTGCTTCGCCCCATGGTGCGTGAAGTGCGTCGGATCGAGGTTGCTGTACCCGGTGCGACCGGCGAGGTCGTTGTTCGGGTTGTCGATCTGCTGGAGCGTGTAGACGAAGTCCTGGTAGGTGACCGGGACCTTCTTGCCGCCCCAGTACCAGTTCGCGCTCGGGCTGATCGTGTACGACACGCCCTTCGAGTTCGCGGACGCAGCCGTCACGATCGGCGTCATCGTCCACACGCCCTTCTGATTCTGGATGAAGGGGCCGTAGCCGGTCTCCGTTCCACCCATCCACGTAGCCCACAGCTCGTTGCAGCAGCTGAGGTTCGTGTTGAACCCGTCAATGTCCTGCTCGGCGCCGAACACCACGACGTTCGCGGCCCTGCGGCCGGCCGTCGTCCTCGGCACCTGCGCCCACGCCTGGGCGAAGGGTGCAGCGGCCGGCGTGCCGTCAGCAACGGCTGCCGTGCCGGCGACCTTGGTCTTCGCGGTTGCAGCACCAGCCACGAGAAGCATGGCTGCGGCCACTCCCACGAGGAGCCAGAGGCGTCTGTGCATCGATTTCCCTCCGTTTGGTTCGGCGCCGGGAGCTCCATCTCTGGTCGGCGGCGCCTGCTCCGCTCCCACGCCCCCGCCAGGGGGCGTCCCGTTACGTCGTTATGACGACGGCGCGGTAGCTTAGTTAGAGAAAGGTAAAAAGGCTAGAGCGCGAGAACCGGACCGACCCGGAGGGTCGTGGCGACCGGGAGTTTCCGCTCCATTGCGAGGATGTGCTGGCTGACGATGTCCTGCTGGAGGGTCGGCGCCGTGACGGCGCGCGTGGCAGTCCGGGCCGGCGCCTTCGAGGAGCGGAGCGAGTGCCCGAGGGCGAGCGACGAGGCGGCAGCGACGAGCACTGCGGCTGCGGCGGCGGCGATCTGGAGCCCGGGACGGCGGCGGCGACCGGGGAGCGCGACCGAGACACCCGGCTGCTCGAGCGGCGCCATCCGCAGGCGGGTCGAGATGGCCGAGACCTCGAGGGCGTACGCCGCGCAGGCGTCGCACTCGCGCAGGTGCGCGGCGAGGCGCGCCGAGCCGAGCTCCGACAGCTCCCCATCGAGCCGGGCGGAGACGGCCTCGCGCGCGCGTTGACAAGCGGATGGCGGCACGGGCGTGAACATCGTTTCCTTCTGTCCGTTCAGACGACCGGGGAACCGAAGAGTTAGGCCGGGATCCGAGGCCGGTGGCGCTCGACGATCGCCCGCGCGTCGACGGCGGCCGGCAGCGTTCCGTAGGCGAGCCCGCCGCCGCCGAGCCGGGCCGTGCGGAAGGCATCGGCGACGGCCGCCGGGGCATGGCGGGCGAGGAGCGAGGCCTGGAGCGCGAGCGCGAGCCGCTCGACCGTCGTCCGGGCGCCGGCCTCCCCCGCGTCGGCGACGGTCTGCTCGGCGAGCCGGTCGAGCTCGGGGTCGGAGGCGAGCCGGATCTCGGCCAGCAGCGCGTCCCGCGCCTCGGGCTCGCGCCGGAGCGCGCGGAGGACGTCGAGGCAGAGGACGTTGCCCGATCCCTCCCAGATGGACTGGAGCGGCTGCTGCCGGTAGAGCCGTGCGAGCCCGTACTCCTCCGTGTAGCCGTTGCCGCCGAGACACTCGAGCGCCTCGGCCGCATGACCGGGGCCGCGCTTGCAGACCCAGTACTTCGCGACGGCGGTCGCGATCCGCGCGAACGCCGCCTCCTGCTCGTCCTCGGCGCGCCGGTCGTATGCGCGTGCAAGCCGGAGCGCGGTGACCGTTGCCGCCTCCGACTCGAGACAGAGGTCGGCGAGAACGTTCTGCATCAGCGGCTGGTCGAGGAGGAGCGCGCCGAACGCGGCGCGGTGCGCAGCGTGATGCGTCGCCACCTCGACCGCCTGGCGCATCGCAGCCGCGGTGCCGAGCACGCAGTCGAGCCGCGTGTGCACCACCATCTCGACGATCGTCCGCACGCCGCGCCCCTCCTCGCCGACGAGCCGCGCCGGCGCGCCATGCAGCTCGATCTCCGCGGACGCGTTCGAGCGGTCGCCGAGCTTGTCCTTTAGCCGGCGGATCCGGAATCCGTCGCCGCGCGCGAGCAGGAAGCACGAAAGCCCGGCGGGCGCCTGCGCGAGCACGAAGAACGCATCCGACATCGGCGCGGAGCAGAACCACTTCTCCCCGTCGAGGACGTAGTCGCCGTCGGCCGGCGTCGCCCGCATGGTGTTCGCGCGCAGGTCGGAGCCGCCCTGGCGCTCGGTCATCGTCATCCCGCAGAGCGCGCCGCGTCCGTAGTCGGTGCAGGTCAGCCGCGGCTCCCACTCGGCCGCAAGGTCCGGTGCGGACGCGCGCAGCGCGGGCACGGCGGCGTGCGTCATCGACACCGGGCAGCCGTGTCCCGCCTCCACCTGCGAGGCGAGATAGAAGAGTGTCGCGCGCGCGAGGTGCGCGCCGGGGCGGGCCTCCGTCCACGAGCGCGAGTGCAATCCGTGAGCCAGCGAGAGGCGCATCAGCTCGTGCCAGGCTGGATGGAACTCGACCTCGCCGTCGTCGCCCAGCCGCGGCGGATGCTCGTTCGCGAGCCTCCCCCACTCGATCGGCTCTCCCGAGAGGATCCGGCCGAAGGCGGAGCAGTCGTCCGCCGCCCACGCCGCGCCTTCGCGCTCGAGCGCCTCCGCGAGCGGGCGGTTCTCGCCGAAAGTGTCGTGACCGGCGAGCGGCGGGGGCTCGTTCACCCGAAGAACGTTACGCGAGGCCGGCCCGCACGACCTTGGCCATCACGGCCGGGAGGTCGGCGACGAGCGCCGTCCGCTGGCGCGCCGTCAGCTTGGCGCGCAGCGCGTCTCCGATGGCCTTCGGATCGCATCCGCGCGCCTCGAAGTCGGCGAAGTCCTCGCGAAGGATCGAGTAGTAGAGATCGGCGGGGTACGCCGCGTTCGCACCCGAGTGGGCGAGCAGGAGGAGCGAGTCGCGCGCGAACGCGCGCCCGTCGCGCGCGCACTCGACCGGGCTGTTCTCACCGGTCACGGTCTGCGCCGGGAAGTTGCCGTACGCGCCGACCGTCACCGCCCGCTGCTTCCCACCGCCGCCGCAGCCGGCGACGAGCAGTGCCAGCGCGGCCACCATCCATACATATTTCACACCCGGGATCCCCCTTCCAGGTGACGGGAGTCGCCCCGTTTTGGACGACCCTTCATCTGCGGCACAGATTCATCCTGCGGCAACTGCGGCGAAAGAGACAATCATGTTCGATGCACTCGGCACGGGCGTAGCCCGCGTGCCTGAACACGACGATGCACATCCTCCGCTCGGCCGGCTTCTCGTCGACCGCGGTCTTTTGAGCGAGGAGCAGCTCGAGTACGCACTGGCGGAGCAAGGCCGCACCGGTCTTCCTCTCGGCCAGATGCTCATCAGCCTCAGCTACGTCACGGCGGCGACGATCGCGCAGGCGCTCGCGACGCAGGAGGGCGGCGTCGTGCGGACGGAGTTCGGTCTCGCGACCGGCTTCGGCACGCCCGGCATCGTCCCGCTTCCCCCGGTCAGCCCGGCGGCGGCCCCGAGCGCACCGTCGCGGATCCAGCAGGCCGAGGTCATCCAGCTGTCCGAGCCCGTGCAGTCGGTCGCGCCGCTCGCGCCGCTCGCTACGGCTCCGGTCGCGGTCGAGCCCGTTCCCGTTGCCGCTCCTGCCCCCGTCGCAGATGTGCCGGCGCCGGTGGCGCCGCTCCCGCCGCTCGCGACCGCTCCGGTCGCGGTCGAGCCCGTCCCCGTTGCCGCTCCTGCCCCCGTCGCAGATGCGCCGGCACCGGTGGCGCCGCTCGCGACCGCTCCGGTCGCAGTCGAGCCCGTCCCCGTTCCCGCTCCTGCCCCCATCGCGGATGTGCCGGCACCGGTGGCGCCGGCACCCGTCCTTCCGAGCCCGGAGCTCCTCGCGGCGAACGCGCGGATCGCCGGGCTCGAATTGCAAATCGCGAACGCTGCCGTCACCTCGGCGGAGGAGCTCACCGCCGCCCGGACACGTGCCGCCGAGCTCGAGCACGAGACGTTCGCTCTTCGCCAGCAGGTCGACGCGGCGCGGGCCGCGGACGACATGCTCGCGACGGCGAGCGCGCGCGTCGTCGAGCTCGAATTGCAGATCGCGAACGCTGCCGCCACCTCCGCGGAGGAGCTCACCGCCGCGCGCACACGCGCCGCCGAGCTCGACCACGAGACGTTCGCTCTCCGCCAGCAGGTCGACGCGGCGCAGGCCGCGGACGGCATGCTCGCGGCTGCGAGCGCGCGCGTCGCCGAGCTCGAGCACGAGCTCGCGAATGCGGCGAGCGCGTCGGCCGACGAGCTGTCCGCGGCGCGCACGCGCGCCGCCGAGCTCGACCACGAGCTGTTCGGTCTCCGCCAGCAGGCCGAGGCGGCGCGGGCCGCCGACGACAAGGTGGCAGCGGCGAATGCCCGGCTCGCTCAGCTCGAGGCCGAGATCGATGAGGTGCGGACGGCCCGCAACGCGGCCACCGACCGCATCCAGTCGCTCGAGATGGAGCGCAACGCACGCGTCGCCGAGCTCCAGCAGACGCAGATCCAGCTCGCGTCGACGACGGAGAACCTCCGCTCGGCGTACGAGCGGCTGCATCAGTTCGAGATCGCGCAGGCCCTGCAGCAGCACGAGCAGGCCCGGACGGCGTCGCCGTTCGCCTGGCAGAGCTGAACGGCGACGGCTGCGATGGAGCTAGGCGGGCTCGAACCGCCGACCTCCTGGGTGCGATCCAGGCGCTCTACCAACTGAGCTATAGCCCCGCGGAGAGGAAAGTCTAGCCGGACTTCTCCATGAGGTTGCCGCCGCGGATCGTCTTCGCCATGTCGGCGGATTCCTCGCGATACCAGGTGCCGTCCTCGAACTGGATCGCGGGAAAGAGCTGCTGGCCCGTCCCCTCGATCAGCACAGTCCGCGTCTTCCGGCTCGGCCACGGGCCGGGCACGACCTCGTATTCGATCCCCTGCTCGTCGAGCGCCTTCTGGACGCGCCAGCACGGATGTCCGGCGAATTTCACCCACATGTTCCCGCAACGATGGAGCTTGACTGCCATCTCTCCTCCTCGTGGACGGGACCTACGATACGACCGTGCGCGCGACATACGAAATCGACCCGCCGGCGTGGGGAGAGACGCTCGCGGTCCTGCAGTCGGTCAGCCTCTCGGACGGGCCTGCTGCCGTGCGCGCCCGCGTCGTCGACGTTGCGGGAGCGCGCGTCACGATCGACTTCCCCGCGCTCGACGGCGAGTGCGCCGCCGAACAGCTGCTGGCGGCGTGCATCGCCGGCGAGTGGGCCGACCGGGGCGACGTCGCTTCGTGCCGGCTCGTCGAGGTCGACTGGCCGCAGGGCCTGCCGGGGCCGGCGTTCCCGGCGGCGCCGGGCGTGTCGATCGGCGCCATCGTCAAGCCGGCACTCGGGCTGACGCCGGAGGAGGCCGCCTCCGTCGCGGCCGAGCTCGCCGCCGGCGGCGCCGTCCTCGTGAAGGACGACGAGCTGCAACGCTCGTCGCCGGAGCGCGTGCGCGCGATCAACGCGGCCGTTCCCGACGACGTCCTCTACGCGGCGAACGTGTCGGGGACGGACGCCGACGCGATCGTCGATGCGGGCGCCCGGGCGCTCATGGTCAACGCGTTCCTCGTCGGGCTCGGATCGATCACGCGGCTGCGCGCATACGGGCTGCCGATCTTCGTCCATCGCGTCGGCTCCTCGTTCCTCCGCCGCGGCGGCAGCGTGTCGGTGTCGGCGCGCGTGCTCGCCGAGCTCACGCGGCTGCTCGGCGCCGACTATGTCCAGGTCGGGTCGTTCTCACCGCGGACGTTCGACACCGGCGACGACGTGCGCGCGCAGATCGCGGCCGCGCGGCCGGCGACGGCCGTGATCGGCGGCGGCGTCGGCGCGGAGAACGCCGCCGAGCAGCTCGAGCTCGCCGGCACGCGCGACGGCGTCATGCTCCTTCTCGGCTCGGCCGCGTACGCGCATCCGGACGGCGTGCGCGCGGGCGTCGCCGCCGCGGTCGACGCGGTTCGTTAGGCGGCGAACAGCGTCAGGTCGGGCTCGCGCTCGCCGCGCAGGAGGGCGAGGTCGACCTCGACGCAGCGGAAGCCGCGCGACTCCGCGAGCGCGATGGCCTGCGGCTTGATCGTCTGCGCTGCGAGGATCCCGCGGCACTCGGCCTTCGCCGGGTCCTCGCGGATGAACGCGAGGTAGCGCGTGAGCTGCTCGACCGCCTCGATCGTCCCGATGCGCTTGATCTCGACCGCGACCCACTCGCCGCTCGCGTCCTTGCACATGAGGTCGACGGGGCCGACGTCGGTCGGCCACTCACGCTTGACGAGCGTGAGCTCCTCGCCGAGCGCGGACGGCGCGGCGGCGAGCTCCTCCTGGAGATGGCGCTCGACCCCGTCCTTCTTCAGCGCCGCCGACTCCCCCATGTCGTGGACGACGTCGCTCAGCACCTCGACGAGGCGGATCTCGAGGACGTCCTCCGTCTTCGGCTTGCGCACGACGAGGACGTCGCCTTCGTCCTCCACGACAGTCGGCGCCGTCATCCAGTTGAGCGGCTTGTAGCCGCCGGCGTCGTCGTGGACGAGCACGGACCCGTCCGCCTTCAGGATCAGGAGCCGCACCGCCTCGGGGAGGACGGCGCTCAGGCGGCCGGAGTAGCGGACCTCGCAGCGGGCGACGAGCAGGCGCACCGGGGGAACCTACCGGCGCTTTCGGACAGGTCCCGCGGCGAGCGCGGGACCTGTCCGTCGACCCCATTTACCACCAGGTTCCGCGCGTTCGCCCTCCGGCGCCGCCCGCGAGCAGGCCGATCAGCCAGACCAACGCGAGCACCACCGCGATGATGAACAGCCAGTGGACGGTGAAACCGACCCCGAACGCGATGATCGCGAGCAGGGCCAGCAGGACGAGGAGAAGCATCCAGACCTCCCTTGTCGTTCTGGGTGAAACGGCCGAGCGGGCTAACGCGTTACGCGGGACCCGCCGACGATGGCCTCGCCGCCGTCGGCGAAGCGCACCCAGGCCTTGCCCTTGCCGTCGTAGTCGGGCGACCAGACGAGCAGCGTCGCGTCGCGCCCGCCGACCTGCACGCGCTCCGTCCCCTCCGGCTCCGCGCCCGACCAGACGCGGACGAACGGGTTGTGCTGGCGCTCGCGGCCGACCGTCGTCTCGTCGGTGTGCCCGGGCAGCACGCGCATCGCGTCCGGCAGCGCCATGAAGACGTCCATCACCGAGGCGCGAACCTGCGCCGGGTCGCCCCCGCCGACGGCGTCCTTGAAGAGCGTGTCGCCGGTGAAGACGAGCTCGTCGCCGGCGACGAACGCGATCATGTCGTCGGAGTGGCCGGGCGTCGCCACTCCGCGGACGTGAATGCCGCCGAAGTCCCACTCCCCCGGCTCGGCGACGACGGGGATGCCATGCCGCTCACGAAGCTCGTCCTCGAAGGCGACGTGGTCGTGGTGAGCGTGCGTGCGCAGGATCGCGGCCGGGCTCGCGCCCCACTCTCGAAGCGCAGCCTCGAGCGGCGCCGGGTCGGCGCCGGCGTCGACGAAGACTGCCGTCCCGCCCTCGGCGTCGGCCAGGACGTACGCGTTCGAGAGCCAATCCGGCTGCATGTTCCGCTGGACGAGCACGACGGCTAGGCTACGCGACATGGCAAGCCTCATGTCCCGCACGATGCTGATCATCAAGTCGAAGTACTCG
>DASXLN010000159.1:0-17344 GCA_036496165.1 Gaiellaceae bacterium
GCACGGCGGTGCTCGAGACGTCGGAGCCGATCCTCACGAGCCGGCGCGGGAGGCGGTCGCCGAGCACGCCGCCGAACGCGAGCATGGACACCTGCGCGAGCGTCCACGCCGCGAAGGAGAGACCGACCGCCGTGGCACTGCCGTGCAGGTCGAGGATCGCGAACGCGACCGCGATCGGCGCGAGATACGTCCCGAAGTAGGAGACCGCCCTTCCCGAGAAGAGCAGCCAGAAGTTCTTGCTCAGGCTTGTTGCTTCTCCACCCACCGCTTGAGCCCACGGTACGACTGCCAGAGCGGCATCGCAACGTCGTAGATCGCGGTCTCCTCGCCCGCGTTCGCGAGCTCGGCGCGCCCGTAGTCGACGAACTCCTGCTCCGTTGCGCCGCCCCGGACGAATTCGGCCCAGTCGTACAGCTCCAGCCGCAGGTCGGCGAGATGCCGTTGCGGGTCGCCCGCGACCCCGAAATGGATGAGCGCGAGCCGCTCCGGCTCGCGCCGCTCGATCTCGTCGATCGTCGCCTGCCACGTCTCGAGGGCGAACTCGGGCGGCGGCGTCGGCGGCATGACGTACCGCCCGGGCTGGATGCGGACGCCGGCGGCGTCGCCGGCGTACAGCGTGCCGTCGCGGTCGAGGTAACAGACGTGATGCGACGCATGGCCGGGGGTCGGGAAGCACTCGAGCCCGAGCACCTCGGCCCCGACGATCTCGACGTTCTCCTCCGGCACCGGTGCGAGCTCCCCCCACAGCGTGTCGAACGCGTCCCCGTACAGCCGCCGCGCGCTGCGCTCGAGCCGCGACGGGTCGACGAGGTGCGGCGCGCCGATCCCGGACACGTGCACGCGGAGCGCGGGATGCTCCCGCACGAGCACGCCGGCCGCGCCGGCGTGGTCGAGATGGATGTGGCTGAGGAGGAGATGGCGGAGATCTGCGAGCTGCAGGCCCTCGGCCGCGAGGCCGGCCTTCAGCGCGTCGACGGTCGTGCTCGGGCCGCAGTCGAACAGCGCCGGCCCGTCGTCGGTGTCGACGACGTAGCAGCCGACGGAATGCGGGCGGCCCTGGTGGAGGAGGTCGATCGGCTCCGGCACGGCACTATCTTCATGGATGACCCTGCTCTACGACGGGAACTGCCGGTTCTGCACGCGCGGGATCGCGTGGCTGGAGCGGCGCTTCGATCCGGCCGCGGACAGCCGGCCCGCGCAGGATCTCGATGCGGTCACGTGGGTGGACGGTGACATACGCGCTTCCGGAGCCGACGCGGTCGCGGCGTGGCTGCGCACCTCCCGCCGGTTGCGGCCGCTCGTCGCCCTCATCCCGATCGGGCTGCCGCTCGGACGCCTCGTCTACCCCGTCGTTGCACGAAACCGCGGCCGCATGAGCAGAATGCTCCGGTGACCTTGCGCGGCGGCCTCGACTTGGGCGGCACGAAGATCGAGGCGATCGTCGTCGACGACGCCCACGAGATCCGCGGGCAGGCGCGCGCGCTGACCCCAGCCGACGGCGGCCCGCCCGCCGTCGTCGCGGAGCTCGCCGCAGCGATGCGGGAGGCCGCCTCGGCGGCAGGTGTGCAGCCGTCCGAGCTCGCAGGCGTCGGGGTCGGTGCACCCGGCGAGGTCGACACCGTCGCCGGGACGCTCGCCCGGGCCGGGAACCTGTCGCAATGGAACGCCCCGTACCCGCTCGCTGCGGAGCTCGGCCGGGAGCTCGGCGTGCCGGTGCGGATCGGCAACGACGTGCGCGTCGCGGTCGAGGCGGAGCGCGTCCTCGGTGCGGGACGCACGCACCGCTCGTTCCTCGGCGCGTGGTGGGGGACCGGCGTCGGCGGCGCGGTCGTCATCGACGGAAAGCTCTGGCTCGGCCGCGGGTCGGCCGGCGAGCTCGGCCACATCGTCGTGAAGATCGGCGGGCGGCGCTGCCCGTGCGGACGACGCGGGTGCCTCGAGGCGTACGCGGGACGGGCGGCGATGGAGCGCACGGCGCGCAAGGCCGAGGACGCCGGGACGAAGACGAAGCTCTTCTCGATCATGAAGAAGCGCGGTCGCGCGCGGTTGACGAGCGGCGTGTGGGCGGCAGCGCTCGAGGAGGAGGATAAGCTCGCGCGGAATCTCGTCGACGAGGCGGTCGAGGCGCTCGGCGCCGGTGTCGCCTCGGTGCAGAACCTGCTCGACCTCGACGCGGTCGTCGTCGGCGGCGGCCTCGGCACCCGCCTCGGCCAGCCCTACGTCGAGCGGATCGCCGCGGCGGCGCAGCCGCACCTCTTCGTCGACGACCGGCCGCCCGCGTTCGTGCTCAGCGAGCTCGGCGACGTCGGCGGCGGCCTGGGCGCCGCGCTCCTCGTCTCAGGCTGACCGGCGCTTCCGCGCCGCGACGAGGATCGACTCCGCCTCGGAGCGGTTCCCCCAGCCGCGCGTCTCCGTCTTCTTCTGCGGCTCGAGATCCTTGTACCGCTGGAAGAAGTGCTCGATCTCGTCGCGCAGCTCGGCGTTCACGTCGTGGACGTCGCGCACGCGCTCGAACGACGGGTCGGCGAGCGGGACGCACAGGAGCTTCTCGTCCGGGCCCTTCTCATCGCTCATGTGGAAGACGCCGATGGGGCGCACGCGGATGCGACAGCCGGGGAACGTCGGCTCCGCGACGAGGACGAGCGCGTCCAGCGGGTCGTCGTCCTCCGCCAGCGTTCCCTCGACGTACCCGTAATCCGCCGGATACGTCATCGACGTGAACAGGCGGCGGTCGAGGACGATGCCGCCGAGCTCCTCGTCCCACTCGTACTTGTTGCGAGAGCCGGCAGGGATCTCGACGAAGACGACCGCGTCGTCAGGCACGGACGCCGACCGCGGCGAGCGCGAACTCCAGGTCCTCGAGCAGGTCCTCGGCCGACTCGATGCCGACGGAGAGACGGATGAGGTTCGGCGGCGCGGCGAACGGGGCGTTCGCCGTTGCTGCGTGCGTCATCCGGGCGGGCACCTCGATGAGGCTCTCGACGCCTCCGAGCGACTCTGCGAGCTGGAAGAGCTTCGTGCGCGCGGCGATCTCCGCCGCTGCCTCCGGCGAATCGGCGAGGAACGAGACCATTCCACCGAAGTCGCGCATCTGCCGCGCCGCGATCGCGTGGCCCGGGTGCGTGGGCAGCCCCGGGTAATAGACGTGCTCGATGCCTGCACGGCGCTCGAGCCAGAGCGCGACGGCGGTCGCGTTCTCGCAGTGCTTGTCCATGCGCAGCGCGAGCGTCTTGATGCCGCGCAGCACGAGCCAGCAGTCGAACGGCCCGGGAACCGCGCCGAGCGACTTCTGCAGGAAGAAGAGCCGCTCCGCGATCGTGTGGTCGTTCGTCGCCGCGAAGCCGCCGATGACGTCCGAGTGGCCGCCGAGGTACTTCGTCGTCGAGTGGATGACGATGTCGGCGCCGAGCTCGAGCGGGCGCTGGAGGTACGGCGTCGCGAACGTGTTGTCGACGACGAGCAGCGCGCCCGCGGCGTGCGCCGCGTCGGCCGCCGCGCGGATGTCGACGACGTTGAGGAGCGGGTTCGACGGCGTCTCGATCCAGACGATGCGCGTGTTGTCGTCGAGATGGTCGCCGAGGTTCGCGAACTCGGGCGCCGGGAGGTAGTCGAAGCGGTAGCCCTTCGGCTCGTACACCTGCGACGTCATCCGGTACACGCCGCCGTAGACGTCGGCGATGAGCACGACGCGCTGGCCCGGGTCGACGAGGTGCATGATCGTCGTCACCGCGCCGAGGCCGGACGAGAACGCGATGCCGTGCTCGGCCGACTCGAGCGACGCGAGGCAATGCTGCAGCGCCGTGCGCGTCGGGTTGTTGACGCGCGAGTAGTCGAAGCCCTTGTGCTCGCCGACCGCGTCCTGGACGTACGTCGACGTCTGGTAGATCGGCGTGATGATCGCGCCCGTGGCCGGATCCGGCTCCTGGCCCTCGTGGATCGCGCGCGTCTCGAAGTCCATCACGATGATGCTAACCAGCGGGTGAGGTCGCGGAGGGGCTTCGCGAGCGAGACCGGCTTGACGCCGGGCTCCCACCAGACGCCGTTGAGGCTCAGTTCCTTCGTCTTCCGGTTCCACACGGGCTCGATCCGGCCGACGATGCGGTCGCCACGGAGGATGGGGAGGACGTAGTAACCGTACTCCCGCTTCAGCTTGGGGACGTACATCTCGAGCCGGTAGTGGAAGCCCCAGAGCGCCTCGGTGCGCGCGCGATCGTGGATGAGGCGGTCGAACGGCGAGAGGAACGTCGTCCGCGTCGGCGGCACCGGGTCGGCGTTCGCGCCCGGGTGGACGAGGAGCTTGCCGCGTTCGAGCTTCACGCCGAGCGCGCGCCACTCTTTCTCCTTGAAGTGCGCGTCGGCTTCCTTCGCCGTCGCCACGCCGGTCTCCGGGTAGACGCGCTCGGCGAGGTCCCATACGCGCTGCCCGCCACGGCGGCCTGCAACTGCGACGAGCCCGCGCGCGGCGAGCACCTCCAGCATGAGTCCCATCTGCCGGGCGCCCCACCAGTCGTGCCGCTCCTGGTCCTTGCGGCTCACGTGCGTCTCGATCTCACGCGAGAGCAGCGGTCCTCGCGACTCGAGCTCGCGCATGACGTACTGCCTGAAGGCGCGATGCTCGTTCAGGTACTCGCTGCGGCGGCGCGAGTAGCCGCGCATCCGCGCGCGCAGATAGGGCAGATCCTCGATCGGATAGATGAACGCGCGCCACTCGACCAGATGGTTGTGGTCCCACGTCAGCCGGTCGAGCTCGGCCCGGTCGTACCGCATCCCGAGCCGGCTCCAGAGGACGAGATGCTGCGGCTGGGCGACCGACGAGATCGGGTCGATCTGCAGGAAGCCGAGGGTGCGCACGGTCTCGAGCACGCTCGTCGCGGAGCCGTCGAGGAGCTGCGACCGCACCGCGATGCGCCGCGCGTCTGCAAGGCTGATCTCCGTGGACTTCACGGACTTCGTTCTACAGGAGCTGCCACAGGCTCCGGCGCGCGTCATCGAGATCGGCTGCGGCGATGCGGGCGGCGTCGTCCCGGCGCTCGTCGCCGCCGGCTACGACGCGATCGGCGTCGACCCGCGCGCGCCCGACGGCGAGCGGTTTCGCCGGATGGACTTCCGCGAGGTCGACGGGGAATTCGACGCCGCGGTCGCGGGGCGCGTCATCCATCACCTGACGCCCCTCGGCGAGGCGCTCGACCATCTCGCGGCTCTCGCCGCGCGTCTCGTCGTGGACGAGTTCGCGTGGGACGTCATCGACCCCGAGCTGCAGCGCTGGTATGAGGCGCGCCATCGACCGGAGTCGCCCGGGCCGGCCTCGCTCGACGACTGGCGTGCGCGGCACGCGCACGAGCTCCATCCTCACGACGTCGTGCTCGATGCGCTGCGCGCGCGCTACGACGAGCGCGTCCTCGAGTGGGTTCCGTACTTTCCGCGCTGGCTCGGCGCGGATCTCGAGTCGCCCGACCGGATCGGCTACCGCTGGGCGGGGCTCAGAACGTCCACGGCTCGTTCCGCCGCGGCGTCCTTGTAGTTCGGGCCGAGCTTCTCCTCGAGGATCCGCGTCAGCTCGCCCGTCTCTGCCAGCTCCTGGATGATGTCGGCGCCGCCGACGAGCTCGCCGCCGACGAAGACCTGCGGGATCGTCGGCCAGCCGGAGAGTGCGGAGAGCTCCTGCCGGATGGCGGGGTCGGGGAGGATGTCGACGGCCGTCACGGGCGCGCCCGCGTCGCGCAGCGCGCGGAGCGCACGGTCGGAATTGCCGCACATGACGAACTGCGGCGTCCCCTTCATGAACAGCGCGACCGGCTCCTGCGCGATCACGTCCTTGATGCGGTCAGACAGCTCGTTCACCGTGCAGCCTCCTTCGTCTTGATCCGAAGCTCGTGGATGGTGCCGTCGCGCAGCGGCTCGGCGAGCGCCTCGTTCACGAGGCGGTGCTGTTCGAGCAGCGGGAGGCCGGCGAACCGGCTCGATGCGACCGTCACCTGGAAGTGGTCGCCGCCGCCGGTGCGATCCTGGACCTGCAGCTCCTCCGCCTCGGGAAAGGCATCGCGAAGAAGGGACTCGAGCCGGTCGGCAGCCACGCGACCATGGTACGTAGTGATCCGTACCCTGTGGCGGCATGGAGCTCGGCCTCTTCCCGCTCGGCATCGTGCTGCTTCCGACCGAGCGCGTGCCCCTCCACATCTTCGAGCCGCGCTACCGCGAGCTGATCGGCGAATGCATCGAGGAGGAGCGCGAGTTCGGGCTCGTCTTCGCCGACGAGGACGGTGTGCGCGAGCTGGGCACGCGTGCGCGTGTGGACGAGGTGCTCGAGCAGTTCGACGACGGGCGCATGAACGTCGTCGTCGAGGGCGGCGAGCGCTTCCGGGTCGAGAAGCTCAGGCGTGGGCGGACGTTCATGACGGCGGAGGTGGCGCCGTTCGGCGACGACGAGAACGCGAGCGAGCCGGAGGCGCGCGCGGTTGCGCGCGCCGAGGCGGCGTTCCGTGCGCTCGCCGCGGCGGCGGAAGCCGACGCGGGTGACCTCGAGGAGGGCGCGGGGCCGCTGTCGTTCCGGCTCGCGGCGCAGGTGGAGCTGGCGGCGGAGTCGAAGCAGGAGCTCCTCGAGCTCCGGTCGGAGCAGGCGCGGCTCGAGCTGGTTGCCGACCTACTGGACGCGGTGCGCCAGGTGCTCATCGCGACGCGCGAGCTCGGCGAGCGCGCGAAGAAGAACGGCTCCCGGCTCTAGCGGCGGTGCGCTAGAAAGTCCAAGAGGTCGGAGCGGGTGAGGACGCCGACCGGCTTTCCGTCCCTGGCGACGACGACGGCGTTCGTGCCGCCTTGCAGCGTCCCGAAGATCTCCTCCATCGTCGCCGACGCGTCGATCGCCGCGAGCGGCGGCTGCATCGCGGTTGCGACGTCCTCGTGCAGCACGTCGGGATTGACGAACACGCGCTCGAGGAGCGCGCGATCCTGCAGCGACCCGATCACGTCCGCGAGCGACTCGCACTCGCCGTCGCGCACCACCGGGAGCTGCGAGATGCCGTAGCGCTGCATCGTGTCGATCCCCTCGCCGACCTTCTGGTGCGCCGAGATCGTCACGAGCGCAGGGAGCTCGCCGCCGTGCTTCGCGAGCAGCACCTCCTCCACCTTCGGAAGCGGCGCCTGGCGCTCGAGGAACCCGTGCTCGACCATCCAGTTGTCGTCGTAGAACTTCGACAGGTAGTTGCGCCCGGAGTCCGGGACGAGCATGAGCACGCGCTTGCCCGGACCGAGCCGGCGCGCGATCTGATCGGCCGCGTACAGCGTCGTCCCCGCGGAGCCGCCGGCGAGAATGCCCTCTTCGCGCGCAAGGCGCCGAGCCCAGAGGAACGACTCGCGGTCGCCGACCCGGACCCAGTCGTCGACGACGTCGGGATCCATCGTCTCTGGCCATGTGTCCTTGCCGATCCCCTCGACGAGATACGGATGGACGTCGCGCTCATCCTTCGCCGTGTACACGGATCCCTCCGGATCGGCGCCGACGATGAGCACTTCCGGCTTGCGTTCCTTGAAGAACTTCCCGACGCCGCTGATCGTCCCGCCGGTGCCGACGGAGATGACGAGCGCGTCGATCTCGCCGCCGGTCTGCTCCCAGATCTCCGGCCCGGTGACGCGGTAGTGCGCTTCCGGATTGTTCATGTTCGAGTACTGGTCGGGCTTGTAGCCGCCTGGGATCTCCTCCGCCAGCCGGTCCGACACCGAGTAGTAGCTCTCGGGCGAGTCGTGGTCGACAGCGGTCGGCGTGATCACGACCTCGGCGCCGTACGCACGCAGGAGCGCGATCTTCTCCTGGCTCATCTTGTCCGGCATGACGAAGATGCAGCGGTAGCCCTTGATCGCCGCCGCGATCGCGAGGCCGACGCCGGTGTTGCCGGACGTGGGCTCGACGATCGTCCCGCCGGGGCGGAGCTTCCCCTCGCGCTCGGCCGCCTCGATCATCGGCAGTCCGATGCGGTCCTTCACCGAGCCGCCCGGGTTGAGGTACTCGAGCTTCGCGAGGATCTGCGCGCCGTCGCGCGGCGAGAGCTTGTCGAGACGGACGATCGGTGTCGCCCCGACGAGCTCGAGAATCGTGGGATACCGCTCAGTCACCGCCGGAAGCGTATTCGAGGCGGCGCTAGCCGAACGCCTCGACCGGCTCTTCCTCCATGACGACCTCCGAGTCGCGGACGAAACCGAGCGCGACGACGGCGGCCGCGGCGGAGACGCCGGCGACGACCCAGAACGCAAGCGCGTAGCCGCTCGTCAAGGCGGCAGCCTGCGAGCTTCCCGTATGCAAGAGATGCGTCGCGTGCGACACCGCGACGCTCGACGCGATCGCGACCCCGATCGCACCGCCGACCTGCTGCGACGTGTTCAGCAGCCCCGAGGCGAGCCCCGCGTCGCGCGGACCGACGCCCGCAAGGGCGGCGATCGACACCGGGATGAAGCTCAGCGCGAGCCCGAATCCGACGAGGAGGTACCCCGGCAGGAGGTCGTGCACGTACGTGCCGTGCACCGGAATCTGTGCGTACCAGACGAGACCCCCCGTACTGAGGGCGAGTCCGAGCGTCATCACGATGCGCGGGCCGATCCGCGTCGTCAGCCACTGCGCGAGCGCTGCGACGACGACCGTCGTCCCCGCCGTCGCGAGGAACGTGACGCCCGTCTTCAGCGCCGAGTAGTGGAGGACGTTCTGCACGTACAGCGTCAGGAGGAAGAAGTTCGCGAACACGGATGCGCCGAGCAGCACGCCGACGACGTTCGCCGCTGCGAGCGTGCGGATGCGGAAGATCGAGAGCGGCATCAGCGGTCGCGCGACCCGCGACTCCCAGACGAGGAAGAAGGCGACGAGCGCCGCCGCCGCGAGCAGCAGGCCGATCGTGAGGCTGTCGCCCCAGCCGTCGACCGGCGCCTTCGAGATCGCGTACACGAGCAGCGCGAGGCCGGCCGTCACCGCACTCGCGCCGACGATGTCGAAGCCCTGGCGCTCGCCGGGCGCACGACTCTCGCGGACGACGCGCGGCGCGAGCACGAGCACGAGCGCGCCGACGGGCACGTTGACGAAGAAGATCCATTCCCACCCCGCGTACTTCGTGAGGATGCCGCCGAAGAGCACGCCGGCCGCGGCGCCGCTGCCGCCCATTGCGCCCCAGATGCCGAGCGCCTTGTTCCGCTCCGCGCCCTCGTCGAAGGTCGTCGTGATGATCGAGAGGGTGCTCGGCGAGACGATCGCCGCGCCGAGGCCCTGCACCGCGCGTGCGGAGATGAGCATCCCGGTCGAGGTTGCGAGCCCGCAGACGAGCGACGCGGCCGAGAAGACGACGACGCCGACGAGGAACATCCGCTTGCGCCCGGCGATGTCGGCGACGCGTCCGCCGAGCAGGAGGAACCCACCGAAAGTGATCGCGTACGCCGTGATCACCCACTGCAGGCCGGTTGCGGAGAAATGCAGGTTGCGTGCGATCGACGGCAGCGCGACATTCACGATCGAGACGTCGAGAACCGTCATGAAGAACGCGACGCAGACGATCGCGAGCGCCTGCCACCTGCGCGGATCCGGCTCCACCGCCGGGAGCGTATCCGCGCAGGTGGCCGTTGGGTCGGCTAGGAGCCGGCGAGCCCGCTGACGTAGGCGCGCGCGGCAGGCGTGCCGAGGCCCGTCGTCATGTCGTAGCCCTTCAGCACCGGCCAGCCCGGAACCGCGTCCGGCGTGACCGCGCTCCCGTCACCGTTGTAGTCCCAATCGCGGTTGTCGACGAGCTTCCCGCTCTGCGCCGTCCCCTCCGTCACAGGCGTGACGTCGGTGAACCATTTGGGGTGCGCATAGAGGAGCGCGTCGATGTTCCCGAGCGGCTTCTTGTGCGCGGTCGCACGCTCCTCCTCGGCGAGCGCCGTGAGCGCGGCCACCTGCGGCGACGCTGCGCTCGTCCCGCCGTACACGTGCCACCCGGCCCGCTGGTACTGCGGGAACGCGGTGATGTAGACGAGGACGCCGCCGTTCACGGCCGCGTTCCACGCGACGTCGGGGACGCCGCGCGCATTGGAGCCGATGACGCTCGCGACGCCGTCCTGCCACGGCGGCCGCGAGTAGATCGCGCTCGGGCCTCCGCCGGAGGCGGCGGGCAGCCAGCTCTCGTTCCACACGGCGTTGAGGTCGCCGCCGGTCGTCGACGCGAAGTACGCCGGGTTCTCCGAGCCGCTCGCGAGGAACGCGATGTCGCTCGTCGGCGCCCACGTCCAGCCGAATTGGAGCTGCGTCCCGCCGACCGCGGTCACATACGGGCTCGAGGCCGGCCAGCCGTCGGTCGGGATCGAGTAGTACGCCGTGTCCTTGTGCTGCTTCGCGGTCCCGAGCGAGCCGTCGTCGCCTGAGGACGCGAAGAAGGTGTCGCCCTTCGCGATGCCCTGCTGGAAGACGGCGTCGAACTTCGCCGTCTGCCCTTGTGCGGCTCCGCCGAACGTCTGCTCGGTGACGCCGAAGCTCATCGAGAACACCGTCCCGGCGGGCGCCGCATCGATCTCGTCCGAGATCGCCTTGAACAGGTTCGGGAAGCCCTGCACGCCTTCCGTCTCGGCGGGCGGCACAGCGAGGAGGACGATGTGCGCGAGCGGCGCGATCGCGTACGACCATTCGATGTCGAGCGTCGCCTCGCCGGACCAGCCGGCTGCGCCTCCCGATCCGGACTGGCCGTTGCCGACGTTCGAATAGTCGGGCTGGCCGTTCGGATAGAGCTGCTCGAAGCTCGGCTTCGGCAGCGTCGGGAAGAACGTGTCGTGGAAGAAATTCAGGTCGCTCGCAGCAGTCGGGCTGCCATACGAGTCGACGAGGACGATCGTCTGCCCCTTGCCGAGGACTCCCTGCGACTGGAGCGTGTTGACGCCGTACGCGGATGCGATGTCGGTCGGGGTGTAGCAGTGGTACCAGGGATACACGTGCGTCGGCGCCGGAGTGGTGCAGTCCGGCGTCGCGGTGCCGTTCGATGTTGCAGCGGTGTCCGGCGCTTGCTGTGCCGCGCCTGCACCGGTTGCGCCTGCGAACGCGAATGCAGCGACGACCATCGCCGCCGCGAATGTCCTGCGATACAGCATCAGACCCCCTCGGTCGTTACAACAAAGGGAGCTTTTCGTCCGCCGCAGTCCTCAAAACCTGTTCAACGTAAGACTTTGTCGCCTTCTTGAGCCCGACGTCGCGGCCGGCGCGCTCGGACAGGAACCAGCGATGCTCGAGGATCTCGTGGAAGATCTCCGCAGCAGCGCGCTTTCCCAGCAGCTCGCGCGGAATGGACGCGATCGTCGGCTCGAAGATCTCGCTCAGCCAGCGTCCGGCGGCCGCACTGTCGGAAAGTGGGGCGCCTTCGGTTCGCTCGAGATACGCCTTGTAGCGCGTGAGGTCGTTGAGCAGGCGCCGCGCCTGGTTCTCCTGCGCGTCGAGGCCGGTCAGGCGGAGCAGTCGCCGCCGGTGATGGCCCGGCTCCACGACCTTCGAGTGCAGGCGCAGGCGCACCTCGCCGCCGTCGCTGACGAGCTCGACCTCCTCGACGTCGAAGCCGAGGTCGTTGAGACGGCGAAGACGCTCCTCGAGCTTCTGCCCCTGGCCGACTGAGAACACCTGCTCCTCGGTCAGTTCCGTCCACAGCCGGTCGTAGCTCGCACGAACGTCTTCCGCGAATGCGCCCGGGTCGTCGACGACGTCGCGATCGAGCTCCGCGCTCAGGTCGTACAGCTCGCCGACGATGTTCTCCTCTGCGATGTCGAGATCGTGGCCGCGCTGTCCGTCGGAGAGACGCTCATGCAGCTCGCCCGTTTCCGCATCGACGAGAAACGCCGACAGCGCCCCCGCGTCGCGACGGAAGAGCGCGTTCGAGAGCGAGCAGTCGCCCCAGAAGAAGCCGGCGAGGTGGAGACGCACGAGCAGCTCCGCGAGCGCGGCGCGGATGGTCGCCTCGGGCGCGGGCAGCATCCGCCGCCCGAGGATGAGGCGGTACGGCAGCGCGAACTCGAGCACGCGCGTGATGACGACCGCGTCGAGATCAGGCCGGTCGGCGACGATGCCGATGCCCTCGACGGCGGGCACGCCGCGTTCGCCGAGCTCGAGCAGCAGCCGGTATTCGCGCTCGGCGACACGTTGCGGGATCTCCTTCAGCGCGTAGTACGTCCCATTCAGGTTGACGAAGCGGACGACATGGCGGCCGATGCCGCGCGCGACCTCGACGACGAGATCGTCGGGCCATTCCTCGAGCGGTAGACCCCAGGGAAGTGCGAGGAATGCACGCTGATCGGCGCGCGCGACGAGCCGGAAGTGGTCAGTGGCGGAAATGGCGGCGACCTGTGAAGACCATCGTCGCATCCGCTGCGGCGACTGCCTCCACGACGAGGTCGTCCCGCTTCGACCCGCCCGGCTGGACGATCGCGCGGACGCCGCGTCCGAGGGCGAGCTCGGGCCCGTCGGGGAAGGGGAAGAAGGCGTCGGAAGCGAGCACCGCGCCGGTCACGTCGTGCCCGTGCTCGGCCGCCTTTTCGAGCGCGATCCTCACCGCGTCGACGCGGCTCATCTGGCCGGCGCCGACTCCGATCGTCGCGAGGTCCTTGACGAGGACGATCGCGTTCGAGAGGACGTGCTTGCAGACGCGCCAGGCGAAGACGATGTCGCCCCACTGCTGCTCGTCCGGCGTGGCTCCGGCGACGACCTGCCAGCCGTCGCGGTCCTCGATCTCCGCGTCCGCGTCCTGCACGAGCACGCCGCCGAGCACGCGCTTGAGCCCACGCTGCTGCGCTGCGGGACGACGGCGCTCGCCGTCGACGAGCACGCGCGTGCCCTGCCTCTGCCGCAGCGCCTCGAGCGCGCCGTCGTCGTAGCCGGGCGCGAACATGACCTCGACGAACTGCTCGGCGATCTTCTTGCCGAGCGCAACGTCGACGTCGCGGTTGAGGACGACGATGCCGCCGTACGCGGACACCGGATCGGAGGCGAGCGCCTTGTCGTAGGCCTCCTCGATCGTCGCGCCGAGCCCGACGCCGCACGGGTTCGCGTGCTTGACGATGACGCACGCGGGCAGCGTGAACTCGCGGCAGACGAGGCGAGCGGCCGAGAGGTCGTTGAGGTTGTTGAACGAGAGCGCCTTCCCGTGCAGCTGCTCGACGCGGGACAGCAGGTGCGTGCGCCCGCCGCGGTCGGCGTAGTAGGCGGCTCTCTGATGCGGGTTCTCGCCGTACGAGAGATCGAGGACCTTGTCGAACGCGAGCACGAGCGTCTCGGGGAACGCCTCGCGCTCCGCGAACCACGTCGCGATCGCCGACTCGTACGCGGCGGTCGTCGCGAATGCCTCCGCCGCGAGCTCGCGCCGCGTGTCGAGCGAGACCTCGCCGCGGCTCTCCAGCTCGTCGAGCACGAAGCCGTAGCGGTCGGGCCGGCAGACCGGAATGCAGTGCGCGAAGTTCTTCGCGGCGCCGCGCAGCATCGACGGGCCGCCGACGTCGATCATCTCGACGGCCTCCTCCTCGGTCACGCCCTGGCGCGCCGACACCTGCTCGAACGGGTAGAGGTTGACGCAGACGAGGTCGAACGGCTCGATCCCGTGCTCGTCGAGCGTCGCGACGTCCTCGTCGCGGTCGCGCCGCGCGAGGATGCCCGCGTGGATGCGCGGGTGGAGCGTCTTCACACGGCCACCGAGCATCTCCGGGGAGTCCGTGAGCGCGTCGACGTGCTCGACGGTGAGGCCGAGATCCTCGAGGTAGGACGCGGTTCCACCGCTCGCAACCAGCGACCAGCCGAGCCGCGCGAGGCCCTGCGCGAACGCATCGAGGCCGGTCTTGTCGTACGTAGAGATCAGCGCGCGCACAGCTCTCGCACCACCTTCGGCAGGAGCTCGTGCTCGACCTGCTTGATCCGCTCGTGCAACGTCGCGGCCGTGTCGTCCGCGAGGACGGGGACACGCTCCTGGGCGAGGATCGGCCCGCTGTCGACCTCGGTGTCGACGATGTGGACGGTCGCGCCCGACTCGGTGACGCCGGCGGCGAGCTGTTCCTCGACGGCGTGCGCGCCGGGAAAGCTCGGCAGCAGCGACGGGTGCACGTTGACGCACGCGTCTGGGAAGCGGTCGAGGAACGCCGGGGTGAGGATGTGCATGTACCCGGCCAGGACGACGAGCCGGACGCCGTGCTCGAGCAGCCAGTCGGCCATCGCCTCGTCTCGGGCGGCACGGTTTTCGTAGTCGCGCAGCTCGAATGCCCGCGTGGGGACGCTCACGCGCGCGAGCGCGCGCGCGTCACGCCGATTCGACGCGACAGCGGCGATCGGCAGCCCCGCGTCGACGAGCGCCTGCAGGTTCGTTCCCTCACCGGAGACGAGCACGCCGATCACTCGAGCGCTCCGATGACGAGCGCGCCGTCCGGCGCCTCCGGGACGACCGCGCACATTCCGATGCCGAGGTTGAACACGCGCCGTGCTTCCTCCTCTGAGACGCCGCGCTCGGCGATCCACTCGAACACCGGCGGCCGCTCCCACACGTCCCAGTCGATGCGCGCGTCCACGCCGTCGGGAAGGACGCGGGCGAGGTTGCCGAGGATGCCACCGCCGGTCACGTGCGCGAGCGCCTTGACGTCGGTCTGCTCTCGGAGCGCGCGCACGTCGTCGAGGTAGAGACGGTGCGGTGCGAGAAACGCGGGGTCGAGCTCGCCGAGCGTGCGCACGAGCGAGAAGCCGTTCGTGTGCAGCCCGCTCGACGGGAACCCGACGACGACGTCGCCGGGGACGCAGCGAGACCCGTCGATCACGTTGTCGCGGTCGACGATGCCGACGCACGTGCCGGCGAAGTCCAGCTCCGCTTCGCGGTAGACGCCGGGGAGCTCGGCCGTCTCGCCGCCGATGAGCGCGCAGCCCGCCGCGCGGCAGACCTCGGCCGCACCCTCGACGAGATCGGCCACCTGCTCGAGGTCGAGGTGCGCGGCGGCGACGTAGTCGAGAAGGAAGAGCGGCTCGGCGCCCGAGCAGAGGACGTCGTCGATGCAGTGCGCGGCGAGGTCCATGCCGCCCCAGCGGAGCGTGCCGGCGCGGCGGTGGAGCATGAGCTTCGAGCCGACGCTGTCGGTCGACGCCGCGAGGAGGCGGCGCTCGTCGAGCGGGAAGAGCCCGGCGAAGCGGCCGAAGCCGGTCGCGCCGGTCGATTCGACGGCGGCGCGCAGCCGCTCGACGACGGCGTCGGCGGTGGCGAGCGAGACCCCTGCGGCCTCGTACGTGCGGTCCTCCTTCAAGGAGTCGAGTCTAGGCGGATCCGAGGACGACTCAGGTGAACATCTCCGCTTCCAGCTCCGGACGGCCCTGCGGGCCGCCGGGAGTGAAGCGGACGAGCGTCTCCCCGACCTCGACCTCGGTGCCGATGCGCTCGCAGGCGAGCACGTTCGCGAGCGCCTCCGCCTTCGTCTCCGGGTCGTCGGACTTGAGATGGATCTCGGTCAGCCGGAGCCGCTCCGACTGGCCGAGCAGCTCGTCGATCCAGTCGCGCGGCGGGTGGAGCTCGAGCCGGTAGCCCGCGTTCGTCGAGATGAACGTGCGCCGGCCGCCGTGCTCCTGCACCCGCAGCGACGACTCCTCCGCACGGCCGAGCGCGCGCTCGAACTCGTCGTCGTCGAGCGCGAGGCCGAGATGGTCGACGCGCGGCAGCGGCCACTGTCCCGGCTGCACGACGACGTTGACGGCGCCGAGCTCGAGCTCCGAGAGGCGGAGCTTGAACCCGAGCTCGTCGAGCTCGGCCCACGAGACGCCGGGCTCGTACGACTGCAGATCCTCACCGATGCGCCCGTGGCGCGCGACGAGGTCGAAGCCGAGCTTGCCGATGTAGCGCGCCTCGACCTCGCGGACACGGCTCGTGACGAGGTGGTAGTGGAACAGGTGCACCTGGCGGGATGGTACGAGGAGTCGTCCCGGGCGCGACGAAGTCACGTCGGATCGCATGCGTTCCGGCGGCGTCCATCACGTCGACCTCGTCGTCTCCTCGATCGAGCGCAGCCTGCCGTTCTACCGAGACCTCCTCAGCCCGCTCGGCTGGCACGTGATCAGCGAGGTCGAGGGCGAGCGGGGCGAGACGATCTGGTACCTGAGCGGGCGCGAGACGTCGATCGGCCTGCGCGAGGCGCAGAGCGCGGGCGCGATCGACCGGTACGCGGTCGGGCTCCATCATCTCGCGATCGAGGCGAGCTCGCGTGCGGCCGTGGACGAGCGTGCGGCGTGGGCGCGCGGCGCGGGCGCCGAGATCGAGAGCGAGCCGCAGGAGTACGGCTACATGCCCGGGTACTACGCGGTGTTCTTCTACGACCCGGACGGAATCAAGCTCGAGATCCTGCACGTGCCGGATCTCGGCCTCGCGGCTTGACGCTTTCGTGACGCTTGCAGGCCGGTACCTGGTACCGGCCTTTGGCTGTGCACGCGGGATCCCGGAGACCGGTACCAGGTACGCGTACGTCCGTGTGCCGACTTACGCGCGGGTCGGCTCGAAGCGGAGCTTCGCGTACTCGGCGGGCACTTCCGTCGGGTACTGCCGGGTCAGGCACGCGCGGCAGAGATCCGACTCCGGCCGGCTCGTCGACTCGACGAGCCCCTCGTGCGAGAGATACGCGAGTGACGACGCGCCGATGTATTCGCGCACCTCGTCGACCGTCTTGCCCGCGGCGACCATCTCGTCCGGATCGGCGAGGTCGATGCCGTAGAAGCACTGGCCGATCACCGGCGGCGACGAGATGCGCACGTGCACCTCCGCTGCGCCGGCGTCGAACAGCATCTTCACGATCGCCCGCGTCGTGTTCCCGCGCACGATCGAGTCGTCGACGACGACGAGGCGCTTCCCCGCCACCTCGGCGAGCGGGTTGAACTTCAGGCGCACGCCCTGCCGGCGCAGCTCCTGGTCGGGCTGGATGAACGTCCGCCCGATGTAACGGTTCTTGATCAGCCCTTCGCTGAACGGGATGCCGAGCGCACGTGAGAAGCCGATCGCCGCCGGCGTGCCCGAGTCGGGGATCGGCAGGACGAGGTCGGCATCCGCCGGCGCCTCCTGCGCGAGCCGCTCGCCCATGCGCACGCGCGCGCCGTGCACCTCGATGCCGGCGAGCCGCGTGTCCGGACGGGCGAGGTAGAAGAACTCGAAGATGCAGAGCGCGCCGGCCTCGGGCGGCTCGACCGCCTGCACCGATCGCATTCCGTCGCCGTCGACGAGCACGACCTCGCCGCGGTCGACCTCGCGCACGAACTCGGCTCCGACGAGGTCGAGGGCGCACGTCTCGGACGCGACCACCCAGTCGTCGTGGATCCTCCCGAGCACGAGCGGCCGGAAGCCGTGCGGGTCGCGGAACGCGACGA
>DASXLN010000160.1:0-2853 GCA_036496165.1 Gaiellaceae bacterium
GCAGCCCTCCCACTTCGCGTTCCACGCTGCAAGCGCCTGCTGGAGCCGGGCGTCGAACCCCAAGGGCACGGCGAGGGTCTTCGTCCCGTCGAGCCCTGGCCCGCTCATGCCGTTCGAGGGCTCCGAGGCATCGGCTTTCGCTCGATTGTTGTCCGC
This sequence comes from Gaiellaceae bacterium, assembly GCA_036496165.1. GTDB lineage: Bacteria > Actinomycetota > Thermoleophilia > Gaiellales > Gaiellaceae > Palsa-739. The sequence goes on from DASXLN010000160.1 coordinate 157, forward strand.
GCCGGCCGTCGCGTCCGGTCCGCCCTGGTTGCCGTACTCCGCCTTGTCGGGGCCGCCGGGCCAGCGGGCGTCGGCGTCCTGGGGCTGCTGGAAGTTTCCGGCGGCTGCGGTCTGTCCGACGGGACCGTTGTCGAAGGGGCTCGCCGTTCCCTCGGCGAACGGCGAGTTGTCCACGTGCGAGTGGGCCATCGTGTAGTAGTTGTCGACGGCGCCCGTCGTGTAGTTGGGGAACGCCGAGCTTCCGACGATCTCGTGATCGCTTGCGGCGTTCACGGTGCCGTTGATGACGGAGAACTTGTCGGCCGGCGCCAGCGTGGGCGTCGGTGCCGTCAACGCCGCCGCCGCGCCTGTCGTCGGTTTCGTCTTCGGCGATGTCTTCGGTGACGTCTTCGCCGACGCCGAGCCGGCGACGAGCACGGCGACCATCAGCCCGATCGAGAATGTCACGAGTGTCAGCCCGACGCTTGCTACAGCGTTGCGCCGAGGAGTCGTTCTTCTTCTCATGACGGGCCTCCCTTGCCGTTCGCGTGTGCTGCCGGGCTCTCGATCGCCTCCCGGAGCAGCTCGAGCAGGACTTCGGTCGCATTGCGACCTTGCTGTGCCGCCCGGTCCTCGATCGTCTGCAGCAGGCCGTCCGCGTGCAGGGGCAGCTCGGCGGTCTCTGCAGCTTCGTCGAAGCGGACCTCCCGCACGTCGTCCAGGTCGGCCGCGTCGATCGCGCTGTCGCCGAGGTAGCTGCCCTTGACGAACGCCTCGTCCTTCGCCAGCTCGGCCGCGTTGCCGCTGAAGGCCACCTCGCCTTTCTCGAGGACGTACGCGCGCGATGCGACGGCGAGCGCGTGCGTGACGAACTGCTCGACGATCAGGACGGACACGCCCTGCTCGGGGAGCGACTGGACGATGCCGAACAAACCCTGGACGATCGTCGGTGCAAGCCCTTGCGACATCTCGTCGATCAGCAGCAGGCGCGGCTTCATGATCAGTCCGCGGGCGATGGCGAGCATCTGTTGCTCCCCGCCGGACAACGTTCCCGCGAGCTGCATGCGGCGTTCGTGGAGTCGCTCGAAGACCGCGTACACGTCGGTGATCCGCGCGTCCGCATCGGTGCGGCGCAGCCCGGCCATCGCGCCTGCGAGACGCAGTGTCTCGTCCACCCTGAGGGTGGGAAAGATCCCGCGCCCCTGCGGGACGTGGACGATGCCACCGCGCGCGATCGCATCGGGCCGCGTTCCCTTCAGGGACTTTCCGTCGAGACAGACGTCGCCCGACATCAACGGCAACATCCCCGACAGCGCGCGCAGCGTCGTCGTCTTGCCGGCCCCGTTCGCGCCGAGCAGTGCGACGATCTCGCCTTCCTTCACTTCGAGGTCGACGTTGAACACGACGGGGAGGCGTCCGTAGCCGGTGCGGAGACCGCGAGCTTCGAGCAGCGTCGCGCTCATGCCGCAGCCGCCTGGCCGAGATACGCCTGCACCACCTGGGGGTCGTCGCGGATCTGCTCTGGGGAGCCCTCGGCGATGACCTGCCCGTGGTCGAGCACGTAGATGCGATTGCAGATGCGCATGATCAGCGCCATGTCGTGGTCGACGACGAGCATGGTGACCTTGAAGCGACCACGCACCGACGCGAGCAGCCGAGCGAGCTCGACTGTCTCTCGTGCGTCGAGGCCGGCTGCCGGCTCGTCGAGGAGCAGCAGACGGGGCTCGAGGCACAACGCGCGTCCGATCTCGAGACGCCGCTGGAGACCGACCGGCAGATCGCCGGCGGGAGAATCGGCGTAGCTGCCGAGGCCGAGGAAGTGCAGGATCGCCCGCGCCTTCTCTTGCGCTTTGCGTTCGTCGAAACCTGTCGTCGGCAGCCGCAGCAGATCGCCGAAGACGCCGCGGTGCGAGAAGGCATCGAGGGGGACCAGGAGGTTGTCGAGCGCGCTGAGCTCGTCGAACAGCTCGAGGTTCTGGAACGTGCGCGCGATCCTCAGCCGGGCACGCTGGTGCGGCTTGAGATTCCTGAGGTCGCTGCCGTCGTAGCTGATGATGCCGCCGTAGCCGGGCACGACGCCGGTGATGCAGTTGAACAGCGTCGTCTTGCCGGCGCCGTTGGGGCCGATCAGCCCGAGGATCTCGCCCGGCTCGAGCGTGAAGCACACGTCGGAGAGGGCGTGGACGCCGCCGAAGCTCACCGAGACGCCGTCGACTTGCAACAGCGGAGCCATCAGACCTTCACCATCGTCGGCGCCTCGGTCGCGGGGAGACTCGGCCGCGTTACGGGCGCGGGCGCGTCCGGGAACCGCGGCGCGGGCGGGAACCGCCTGCGCAGGCGCTCCTGCCAGTCGGGAACGAGACCCTGCGGAGTGAGGATGACCTGGACGATGAGCATCGCGCCCACGACGAGCGGGAACCACAGCGTCGACAGCGGCGTGTGGGTCAATAGCTCGGGCCCGAAGATGAGGAAGAGCCCGCCGACCGCGGCCGCGCTGACCGAGCGGACGCCGACGACGATCGCGATCGCCACCACGGTCAGCGACTGCTGGAAGCCGTACGCACCTGCGCTCACCGAGCCGATGGCGGGAGCGAGGAGGCCGCCGGCGAGACCGGCGAGCCCGGCCGAGATGCCGAACGCCGTGAGCTTCCATGCGGTGAGGTTGACGCCGCTCGTCGCGGCCGCGATCTCCGAGTTCCGGATCGCCCGCAGCACGCG
>DASXLN010000161.1:0-11758 GCA_036496165.1 Gaiellaceae bacterium
ACGGCAGGCGTTCTCGTCCGGCGCGGCTACGGCGACCCCGCCGCGGCGGCGGCGTTTCTTGCCGGCGAGTTGCCGCCGCACGATCCGTTCCTTCTCGGCGACATGCGCATTGCGTGCGAGCGGATCCGCGCCGCCGTCGCCGACGGACGCCGGATCTGCGTCCACGGCGACTACGACGTCGACGGCATCTCCGCGACGGCGCTCGCCGTCCTGCTCCTGCGCGAGCTCGGCGCGGACGTCGAGTGGCATCTCCCGAGCCGCTTCGACGAGGGTTACGGCGTGCGTGCCGAGACGCTCGCGCGCCTCGCCGACGACGGCTGCGGCCTTGTGCTCACGGTCGACTGCGGCATCACCGCCGTCGAGGAGGTTGCCGAGGCGCGGGCACGCGGCCTCGAGGTCATCGTCACCGACCATCATCGTCCCGGCGACGCGCTGCCCGACTGTCCGATCGTCGCGACGCGGCCGTCCGAGTATCCGTTCCCGGAGTTGTGCGGCACCGGCGTCGTCTACAAGCTCGGCCAGGCGCTCTTCGGCGTCGACTCCGACATCCCGAAGCGGCATCTCGATCTCGTCGCCATGGCGACGATCGCCGATGTCGTGCCGCTGGTCGACGAGAACCGCACGCTCGCGATCGCCGGGCTGCGCACGCTCGCGCGCACGCAGAAGCCGGGCCTGCAGGCGCTCATGCGGGCCGCCGGCGTCGATCCCGCCGCCGTCGACGCGGGCGCCGTCGGCTTCCGGCTCGGGCCGCGCATCAACGCCGCCGGCCGGCTGGGCCATCCGCGCGCGGCCCTCGAGCTCCTGCTGACGGAGGACGCGGTGGAGGCGCGTGCGCTCGCGCGGCAGCTCGAGGAGCTGAACCAGGAGCGGCAGGCCGTCGAGGGGCGCATCCTGCGCGAGGCGATCGCCGCCGTCGAGGCGTGGCCGGAGGCGGACCGCCGCCGGCGCGCCTACGTCGTCGCAGGCGAAGACTGGCACGAGGGCGTCATCGGCATCGTCGCGTCACGGCTCGTCGAGCGGTTCAACCGGCCCGTCGTCCTCATCGCCGGCGCCGAGGGCGAGTGGAAGGGGTCGGGTCGCTCGATCCCGTCGTTCGACCTCCATGCCGGTCTCGGCGCCTGCGCCGATCTTCTCGGCCGCTGGGGTGGCCACCGCGCCGCCGCGGGGCTCTCGATCGATCCCGCGAACATCCCTGCCTTTGCGGAGCGGTTCGCCGCGCACGCCGCGAGCCTGCTCGAGGAAGGCGATCTGCAGTCGGAGACGCGCGTCGACGGGATCGTCCCGCGCGGGACGCGGCTGTCGCTCGACCTCTGCGCCGAGCTCGCGCAGCTCGCGCCGTTCGGTCTCGGCAACCCGGAGGTGACGCTGCTCGCGCCCGGCTGCGAGCTGGGCGACCTCGCCACGGTCGGCGAGGGCAAGCACCTGCGCTTCCGCGTGCGCCGCGACGGCGCCGATGCAGGGAGTGCGATCGCGTTCGGCAGCGGCTCGCGCCTCGACGTCTACCGGCAGGCAGGACACTGGGACGTCGCGTTTCGGTTGAACGAGAACCGCTGGAACGGTACGGTCGCCCCGCAGCTCGTCGTGCGCCGCATCTTCCGTGCGGACGAGCGCTTCAACGAGCTGCGCGACTGGCTCGTCGCCGAGTACCGCAAGCCCGCCGATGCGCGCGACGCCGAGGCGGAGGCGATCTTCGCCGAGTTGGGTCTGGACCTGGGGAAGCGGCACCTGCTCGAGTCGGAGCGCTTCCGCGCGCTGCTCGAGGCGCCGCCGCTCGCCCGCGCGGCCTAGTCCAATGCATACCCGTCTTGTGCGTACCACTCCGGTACGCACGCGTCACGCACGCGTCACGCGAATGTGCGGAGCCGCGGCTCCTGCGCGAGATCGCCGGTGCACCATCCGACACACACACGTTTTGGTACCTGGTACCTGGTGGTGTCCCTGCCGGACTAGGGCTTCAAGGCGGCAAAGATGGCCCAGCCGAGCAGGCGGCGCTCGGTGCGCAGATACGAGTCGCGATTCTTCTCGTGCCGCTCGCGGATGCCGGCCGCCTCGGGATCGTCCGGGTTCGCGTGCAGCCACTCCTCGAGCGCGCGCCAGTGCAGCGACTCGTATCGGTCCCAGTCGTCGTCGGACGCGGCGATCAGTCCGATCGGTGCGAGGCCGGCGTTCTCGAAGCGGGTGACCGTCTCCGGCAGCGTCACCCAGCCCTCGTCGTCGACGCCCGGCGGCAACGGCCACTCGCGCCAGTACGGCTCGCCGACGGCGACGAAGCCGCCGCTCCGCACTGCAGGCGTCAGCGCTGCGAGCGTTCCGTCGAGATCGTGGTACACGAATGAGGCTCCGAGGCAGAGCGCGGCGTCCCATGCCTCGTCCTCGAGCGGGTACGCGCTCGCGTCTCCTTCGACGATCTCGATGCGGTCGCCGAGCCCGGCCTTCGCAATTCGCTCGCGACCGGCCGTGACGAACTCCTCCGCGCGCTCGACACCGAGAATGGTGCAGCCGTACTCGGCGGCGAGCACGAGGGCCGGCCCGGCCTTGCCGCAGGCCACGTCGAGCACGCGCGACTCCGGCCCGAGGCGCAGAAGGCGTCCGAGCTGGCGGATCTTGTCCGCGCTCGTCGGGTCCTGGATCTCATGATCGCGCTCGGCGACGGCGTAATACCACGGCACGCCGCAAGCCTACGTGCGCGCCAGCGCCGCAAGCGCGGCGGCGAGCTTCTCGACCTTCCGAGCGTCTTTGCTCCGGGCGAGAGTCATGAGGCGCGTCACTTCGACTCGATAACGCGCGTTCCTTCTCCGGAGATACCCGGGAGTACACTGAGTCAGTGGCGATGGTGCAGACGGGAGAGCGGCATTTCGAGCTCCTCGAGGGGCTGCTCGCCGAGCTGGACGGATACGCGGGCGAGCTCGATCGCGAGCTGATCGTCCGCGCGTTCACGTTCGCTGCGAAGGCCCACGAAGGGCAGCAGCGGCGCTCCGGCGAGCCGTTCATCATGCACCCCGTCGGCGTCGCGATCATCTGCGCCGGGCTGCGGCTCGACGAGCAGACGATCGCGGCGGCGCTCCTACACGACGTCGTCGAGGACACGGGCGCCGACCTCGCAACCGTGCGCGCGGAGTTCGGCGACGAGATCGCCGCCCTCGTCGACGGCGTCACGAAGCTGACGCGCGTGCAGTTCCAGAGCCGCGAGCAGGCGGAGGCGGAGAACTACCGCAAGATGGTCGTGGCGATGGCGGAGGACGTCCGCGTCATCCTCGTGAAGCTCGCCGACCGTCTGCACAACCTGCGCACGATCGAGTATCTCGGCCGGCAGAAGCAGGTGCAGAAGGCGAAGGAGGCGCTCGAGGTGTACGCGCCGCTCGCGCACCGCCTCGGCATCCATGCGTTGAAGTGGGAGCTCGAGGATCTCTCGTTCCAGACGCTGCATCCGCGCAAGTACGAGGAGATCAAGACGATGGTCGCGGAGCGCCGCGCCGACCGCGAGGGGCACGTCGCCGAGGCGGCCGACGTTCTGCAGCGCGAGCTCACGAAGGTCGACATCCCGGCGGAGATCTCGGGACGCGCGAAACACTTCTATTCCATCTACGACAAGATGGCGAAGCGCGGCCGCGAGTTCAACGAGATCTACGACCTCACTGCGATGCGCGTCATCGTCGAGCGCGGGGCGGAGGAGGGGACGCGCGACTGCTACGGCGCGCTCGGCCTCATCCACTCGTTGTGGAAGCCGATGCCGGGGCGCTTCAAGGATTACATCGCGATGCCGAAGTTCAACGGCTACCGCTCGCTGCACACGACCGTGATCGGGCCGGAGGGACGCCCGCTCGAGATTCAGGTGCGAACGCGGCAGATGCACGAGACCGCCGAGCTCGGGATCGCGGCGCACTGGGCGTACAAGGGCGGCAAGAAGTCGAAGGCCGACAAGGAATGGGTCGCGTGGGTGGAGCAGCTGATGGACATCCACGCCGACGAGACCGACTCGCGCGAATTCGTCAAGTCGTTCCGCACCGACCTCTTCGACGAGGAAGTGTTCGTCTTCACGCCGAAGGGCGAGGTGAAGACGCTGCCCGCCGGCGCGACGCCGATCGACTTCGCGTATGCCGTGCACACCGACGTCGGCCACCGCACCGTCGGCGCGAAGGTGAACGGCCGCATCGTCCCATTGCACTACAAGCTCGTCAGCGGTGACCGCGTCGAGGTCATGACGTCGAAGAGCGGGCGCGGCCCATCGCGCGACTGGCTTTCCCTCGTTGCGTCGTCGCGCGCGCGGAACAAGATCCGCCAGTTCTTCTCGCGCGAGCAGAAGGAAGACCTCGAGGCGAAGGGGCGCGAGACGCTCGAGCACGCACTGAAGGCGCAGAACCTGCCCTACCGGAAGCTCGCCGGCTCCGCGGTACTCGCGGGCGTCATCCGCGAGACAGGCTTCAAGAAGGCGGAGGAGTTCTACATCGCGCTCGGCTCCGGGAAGCTCACCGCCGGGAGCATCGTCAACAAGGTCCTGCAGCGGCTGAAGACCGAGGAGGTCGCCGAGGAGGAGGCGGTCACCCCGCGCAAGCGACCGAAGGCCCGCGATGCGCTCGCGAGTGGCACGTACGGCATCAACGTCATCGGCGTCGAGGACGTGCTCGTCCGCCTCGCAAAGTGCTGCACGCCGGTGCCGGGCGATCCGATCGTCGGCTACATCTCGCTCGGCCGCGGCATCACGATCCACCGCGAGGACTGCCCGAACGCGAAGTCACTCATGCGCAACCCAGAGCGGTTCACCGCGGTCGAGTGGGAAGGCGGCACGACGCAGAGCTTCCGCGTCCAGATCGCGCTCGACTCGTGGGACCGGCCGCGCCTGCTCGAGGACGTCGCGCGGACGTTCGCCGAGCACGGCGCGAACATCGTCTCGTACGGCGGCACGGTCGAGGATCAGATGGCGCGCAACTGGTACGTCGCCGAGGTCGGCGAGGTGAAGGCCTTGCGCGGGCTGCTGAACTCGCTGCGCAACGTGGAAGGCGTCTTCGACGCCTACCGCGTGACGCCGAGCTGACGACGACTGCCAAACTACGGGGCCACGCTCTCGAAAGGGGACCTGATGGCCGTGAAGTTCGGAGTTCTCGCGCTGCTCGAAGCAAAGCCCGGCAAGGGGGAGGATCTCGCCGCGTTCCTGAAGGCGGGCCGCGACCTCGCCGTAGCCGAGCCGGGAACCGTCACCTGGTATGCGTTCAAGGTCAGCGACACGACCTACGGCATCTTCGACACGTTCGAGACCGAGGAAGCGAGACAGGCGCACCTCAACGGTGAGATTCCCTCCGCGCTCGGTCAGGTCGCTGCGGATCTCCTCGGCGCCGACCCGGACATCCGCACGGTCGACGTGATCGCAGTCAAGTAGGCCCGAGAGGTGCTGGCGACACCGGCGGCTATGGCTCCCATGCCTCGCCGCCGGTGTCCCAGCCGACCAGGCAGAGATCCGCGATCTCGGCCGCCACCTGTTCGAGTCGCTCGCGCTCGACGTCGCCGTCCACCGCGAGCTCCGCGACCTTGTCGCCCTTCCAGACGACCGGCACGGCGACGCGCCGCGACTCATCCGCGGCCCCTGACTCTGGACCGAGCACGAGTGCGCCGTCCTCGACGAAGAAGATCCCGGCCCACGCGCACCCGTCCGCAACGAGCTGCGCCACCGTCTGCCGCAGAACGTCGTCCGCGTCAGCCGACACCGAGGCGCGCCTTGTAGTCGTCGGGAATCGGGAGCGCCACTCGCGCGGCGAGGTCGACGTACACCAGCGTCTGGTGCGCCGTCACCATCAGCGTGCCTTCCGGCATCTTGTGCGCCGCGAACTCGTACGTGAGGCTCGTCCGCCCGACGCGCGCGATGCGGACGTGGATCTCGATCTCGTCGTCGAATCGCGCCGGCGCGAAGTACTCGACGTCGTTCGCGCGCATGACGAACTCGCCGGCGCCCTCGTAGCGCAGCAGCTCGAGCGAGCGGAGGTATTCGACGCGCGCGAGGTCGAAGTACGGGTTGTAGCGCCCGTAGTAGACGATTCCCTGGGCATCCGTATCCGAGAAGCCGACGCGCGTTCGCGCCGTGAACGCGTACTCGCTCACGACCGGATCAGCCCGAGCACCTCGTCCCGCTTCTGCTCCATCAGCTGCTCCGAGGTCGCCTCGAGGTTCAGTCGCAGCAGCGGCTCCGTGTTCGACGGCCGCACGTTGAAGTGCCAGTCGTCGTAGTCGACCGAGATGCCGTCCAGATGGGAGATCTTTCCGTCGCCGTAACGCTCCTTGATCTCCTGCAACTTCAGCGCGACGTCCGCGACCGGCGTGTTCAGCTCGCCGGTGATGAAGTACTTCGCGTGCAGCGGCGCGAGGATCTCCGACAGCTTCTGTTGCTTCCGCGAGACGAGCTCGAGCATGAGCAGGAACGGGACGACGCCCGTGTCGGCCTGCGAGAAGTCGCGGAAGTAGTAATGGCCGGAGACCTCGCCGCCGAACGCCGCGTGGTCCTTGCGCATCCGCGCCTTGATGAACGCATGGCCGACGCGGTTGATGAGAGCCTCACCGCCGTCGCGCTCGATCGTCTCGGGCACGGCGCGGCTCGCGCGCACGTCGTAGATGATCTTCGCGCCCGGCTCCTTCGCGAGCACGAGCTCGGCGAAGAGCGCGGTGACGAAGTCGCCGGGGACGAACTCGCCGCTGTCGTCGACGAAGAAGCAGCGGTCCGCGTCGCCGTCGAATGCGACTCCGAGGTCGGCGCCTTCCTCGAGCGTCTTGCGGACGATGAACTCGCGGTTCTCCGGCAGCAGCGGGTTCGGCTCGTGGTTCGGGAACGAGCCGTCGGGCTCGAAGAAGCACCGCACCGCCTCGACGGAGGGCAGCCGGTCGAGGACGGGCGGCAGCATCGCGCCGGCCATCCCGTTCGCGGCGTCGACCACGACCTTGAGCGGCCGCAGCGCTGACACGTCGATGAAGGACATCACCCGGTCGACGTATGCCGGCCAGATGTCGTATTCGGTCACCGTTCCCGCGGGACCGGCAGGGGGCCAGGCCCCTGCCATGGCCCGGTCGCGCACGTCCAGGAGGCCCGACTCGCCGCCGACGGGCAGCGCGCCGCGACGGACGATCTTCATCCCGGTGTACTCCTTGGGATTGTGCGAGGCGGTGACGGTGAGGCCACCGTCGAGGCCCAGCTCGCCGACGGCGAAATAGAGCATCTCCGTCCCGATCATCCCGAGGTCGATCACGTCCGCGCCGCCGTCGGCCGCGCCGCGGATCGCCGCCGCGGCCATGCCCGGGCTGGACAGCCGCATGTCGCGCCCGACAGCGAAGCGCTTCGGCTCGAACTGGGCGACGACCGCACGCCCGATCGCGTACGCGCCCTCCTCGTCCAGCTCGGACGGGTAGATCCCGCGGACGTCGTACGCCTTGAACACTTTCGGATCGAGCATCCCGCGGCGATCCTAGCCGTGTCCGCCCCACGTACCATTGAGGCATGGAGCGCAAGCTCGCAACCGTTCTCTTCCTCGACCTCGTCAGCTCGACGGAGCTCGTCGCCGAGTCGGACCCCGAGGTCGTGCGCCGCCGCGTGACCCGGTTCTTCGACCAGGTCTCCCACTGCATCGTCACGCACGGGGGGACGCTGGAGAAGTTCGCCGGGGATGCCGTCATGGCCGCGTTCGGCGTCCCGCTCGCGCACGAGGACGACGCCGAGCGGGCCGTCCGGGCCGCGCTCGCGACCCTCGAGCGCGTCCGTGAGCTCGGCCTCGAGGCGCGCGTCGGCATCGAGTCGGGCGAGGTCGTCGCTGACGACTCCGCCTCGACCTTCGCGACCGGCGAGGCGGTCAACCTCGCCGCCCGCCTGCAGCAGTCGGCCGGGCCGGGAGAGGTGCTCGTCGGCCCCGGCGCCGCCCGCCTCGTCGGGGGCCGCATCGAGCTCGAGCCCGCGGGTGCGCTGACGCTGCGCGGCTTCCGCGCGCCGGTCGAGGCGAGCCGCGTCGTCTGCGCCGCCGACCCCGGAACGCCGATCGCGTCGGTGAAGGCGCCGCTCGTCGGACGAGAGTCCGAGCTCGAGCTGCTCGAGAACACCTTCGCGCGCACCGTCCGCGACCGGCGCGCGACGCTCTTCACGATCTACGGCGACCCCGGCGTCGGCAAGAGCCGTCTCGCGCGCGAGTTCACCGAGGGCGTCGAGGGCGTCACCGTGCTCTTCGGCCGCTCGCTCCCGTACGGCGAGGGCGTGACGTACTGGCCGCTGGCCGAGATGGTGAAGTCGTCCGCCGGAATCAGCGACGACGACCCGCTCGACGAGGCGCAGAAGAAGCTGCGCGAGTACTGCGAGGACGAGGAGGTCGCCGACCTGCTCGGTCTCGCCGTCGGCGTGCTCGCCGCGGTCGAGGGCGAACGCGCACAGCGCGAGATCGCATGGGCCGCGCGCGCGTGGGCGGAGCAGCTCGCGCAGGCGCAGCCGCTCATCCTCGTCTTCGAGGACACGCATTGGGGCGAGGAGCCGCTGCTCGACCTCATCGAGCACCTCGCAGCCTGGGTGAAGGACGCGCCGCTGCTCATCGTGTGTCTCGCCCGCACGGAGCTGCTCGACGTCCGCCCGACGTGGGGCGGCGGCCGCATGCGCGCGACGACGATCGAGCTGGAGCCGCTGCGCGAGGAGGAGAGCGTCGCGCTCGTCGAGGCGCTCACCGTCGAGCTCGACATCCCGCTCGACGTGCGCACCGTGCTCGCAAAGACCGAGGGGAACCCGCTCTTCGTCGAGGAGATGGTGCGCATGCTCGCCGAGCGCCCGCGCGACGGCTTCGAGCGCATCCCGGACACGCTGCAGGCGCTCATCGCAGCCCGCATCGACCGGCTGCCGACCCCGGCGCGCGTCGCACTCCAGCGCGCCTCCGTGATGGGCCGCATCTTCATGGGCGGCGCGCTCGAGCGTCTCTCGCCCGAGGTCGACGACATCGGCGACGCCGTCGACGAGCTGCTCCTCCGCGACCTCATCGTCGAGGAGGCGCGTCCGTCGATCAGCGGTGAGCAGGCGTACAAGTTCAAGCACGTCCTCATCCGCGAGGTCGCGTACTCAGGCCTGTCGAAGTCGTCGCGCGCGGATCTCCACTACGCGTTCGCGCAGTGGCTGGGCGAGCGCGCCGGGGAGGAGCTGCTCGAGATCCGGGCCTTCCATCTCGACCAGGCGGCGCGGTTGCTGACCGAGCTCGACGGCGCGGCGCCCGCCGACCTGCGCGAGGAGGCGGCGGGGATGCTGACGAGCGCAGGCCACCGTGCGCTGTCGCGCGAGGCGTTCCGCAGCGCGCGCAAGCTGCTGCTCCGTGCGGTCGATCTCGCGCCGACGCTCGAGCGGCGGTATCTCGCAGGCCGAGCGGCGTGGCGTCTCGCCGACTTCCCGGCGGTCATCGTCGAAATGTCCGACGTCGCCGAGCACGCTGCCGCCTCGGGCGAGCACGTCGTCCAGGGTCGCGCGCTCACGGCGCTCGCGGAGGCGACGCTGCAGCACAAGGCCGACGCCGCCGCCGCAGGCGTGATCGCGGCGAAGGCGCGCGAGGTGCTCGCGAACGAGGCGCCCGGCATCCGGTTCGAGCCGCTCTGGATCTCGTCGCAGATCGCCGGCTGGCTCGGCGACTCCGAAGGGTTCGAGAAGTACGCGAAACTCGCGCTCGAAGCCGCGCGCGAGGCCGAGCGCAAGGACCTGGAGGTGCTCGTCATCCAGAGCCTCGCGTTCGCGTACATCACGCGGCTGGAGATCGACGAGGCGCTCCCGCTCATCGACCGCGCGTTCGAGCTCGCGGATGCGAGCGGCAGCATCACCGGCCGCGCGTCGGCGCATGCCGTCCGCGGCTACCACGAGCTCGTCACCGAGCATCCCGCCGAGGCTGAGGCCGACTACGCGGCCGCCCGCGAGCTGTACGCCGAGATCGGGAACACGCGCCGCGAGGCGGTTGCGCTGATGTTCGTCGGCCGCGCCGCATTCGCGCAGGGCCACGACGATCGCGCGGAGGCGATCTTGCGCGACGCGGTGCGCACGTTGAAGGGCCTCGGCGACCGCGGCTCGCTGTGCGAGGCGCAGCGCACGCTCGCGATGGTGCTCGCCGAGCAGGGCAAGCTCGACGAGGCGGAGCGGCTCGCGCTCGAGGCGCGCGAGACGGTCGGCCCGGAGGATCGCATCTCGATCGGGACGACGCTCCTGGGGCTCGGCGTCGTTCGCGCGGCCCAGCGCCGCGACGAGGAGGCGGAAACGCTCATCCGCGAGGCGGTGGAGACCTTCCGCCTGTACGAGTTCCGCGCGCTCGAGCACTGGGCGCTCCGCAGGCTCATCGAGTTCCTCCGCGACCGCGGCCGCGACGACGAGGCGGCGACCTACGAGGATCGCCGCAACGTCCTCGGCCCGAGCAGCACCGCGCGTCTCGCCTGAGTCGATCGCAATCGTGCGGGGAGGCGACGCAGTCGCCGCCTCCCCGATGGTGGGCGCCCCTAGGCAGGCGCCACGGCGGGTACGGCGGATGCTCGATCCTCGCGAACGTCGTCGCGGAGAATCGGAGCTGACGGCCGGAAGCCTTTGACGGAGCAATAGACGCCGAGCGACAGCTCCCACAGGAACTCCGGAACGGTGGCGATGCCTTGCACCGCGTGCAGCGTGCCGCTCGGGTGGTTTCCGCCGAACATGATCGCCGTCCCGGTGACGATGATGAGCGGCCCGCCGACGAGCCCGAGCCACGCCATTCGTTGTGGCACGAGGCCCGTGCGGTACATCAGGTAGCCGAGGATCAGGCCGTTCCCCCAGCCGACGACCCAGCCGGGCCCGAGGAGGAACGTCCAGTCCTTGATCGCCGCGAGCGTGTACGCGACCGTGCCCTCGGAGGCACCTGCAACCTGGTTCCGCAACGTGATGACGCCGACCACCGAGACGATGCCGACGAGGATGAATGTCGACTCGACCATCCGTGCGGTCACGTAGCCGAGTGCCAGCTCCTCGTTCTGCCGTCTGACGATCGGAAAGATCACGACCGCAGTGCCGATGTTCGCGACGATGAGCAGCAGCTCCAGCAGCGCACCGAACAGGATCCTCTTGTCGTGCCCGGCACTTGCGATGTAGCCCACGGGATCGTCGAGCACCGGGCGGTAAAGCAGCGCCGCTGCAATCGACGTGACGAACGTGATGAGGTAGAGCACGCCGAAGACGCGTGCTCGCTTCTGGTCGAGAGACACCTGTCAACCCCTTTGTCCCGGTAGTGGCTACGCGGTCTGCGCCGCCCCGTGCGGGTAGGACTCGACCCTACGACGATTCGAGGCGCTAAGCGAGGAGCACTTCGCGGATCGCCTGCGTCGACTCGACGTCGGGCGACTCGCTGATCACCGTCGCCGGCCGCTCGAAGCGGTCGAGCGCATCGTGCAGCGGCTCCGCGCGCAGCGTTCCCTCGCCATACGGCAGGTGCTTCGTCTCGTTGCGGTTCGCGAACTGGATGTCGCTGAAGTGGATGTGGAACGGCGCGTCGTGCTCGAGCACGCCGTCCGCGGCCTCGAGTGCCGTGACGAACGGATCGACGCCGACGAACGCGCCGTCGCTCGTCGCGTGCATGTGCGCGAAGTCGAGGACGGGACGGACCCATGGGAGCTGCGACGCGATGAACACGACGTCCTCGAGCGAGCCGATCTCGCGCACGCGCCCCATCACCTCGACGCCGAAGGGCACGGCGCGATCCTTCTTCTCCAGGCGGTCGCGCAGCTCGCCGAGCTGCTCGACGATGGATGCGAGCGCCTCCTC
>DASXLN010000162.1:0-2093 GCA_036496165.1 Gaiellaceae bacterium
CTCCTCCGACGACGTTTTGCACGGCAAGCCCGATCCGGAGGGCTATGCGAAGGCCCTCGCGCTGCTCGGCGACCCGCGCGACGCACTCGTGTGCGAGGACACCGAGGCGGGTATCGCGGCGGCGAAGGCGGCGGGTCTGCGGGTGATCGCGAAGCGCGGCACACTCGATGCGAACCGTCTGCGCGCCGCCGACGAGCTCGTCGACCGCATCGACGTCGAGCTGATGCGCCGATGCTTGTCATAGCGCACCGCGGTGCGTCGGCCGAGTTGCCAGAGAACACCCTGCCGGCGTTCGAGCGCGCGATCGAGCTCGGTGCGGACTATGTCGAGATCGACGTGCACGCCGATCGCGAGGGCCGGCTCGTCGTCACGCACGACCCGCCTCGTTCCGGCCGCGACTACCCCACGCTCGAAGCGGCGCTCGACCTCATGCACGGCCGGATCGGCGTGATGGTCGAGCTCAAGACTCCGGGCCGCTACCGGCGACACGACGTCGTCGCGCGCACCGTGCGCCAGCTTTCGGACGCGGACGCGCTCGTCTGCTTCCAGCGGGCGCCGCTCGAGGAGGCGCGCGCACTCCGCCCCGGCCTCCGCACCGTGCAGCACGTCGGCTTCGCCGTGTCGATCCGCGGCGCCCACGACGCGTGGGCGGCGGGCTTCAACGACGTCCGGATGACGCGGCGCGGGCTTCATGTCGCCGAGCGACTCGGTCTCGTCCCGCTCGTCTACACCGTGAACGACCCGGGGCGCATGCGCGAGCTTGCGGCCGCCGGCGTCGGCGGCATCTTCACCGACCGGCCGGAGCGGGCTCTTCGGCTATTTCGGGAACGTCCGCAGTAAGCGCCAGCAGGCGGGCTCCGTCGGCAGGGAGAACGGCCGCGACGCGCGTGCCGACCGGCAACGCGAGTGCCTTCTGCGTCGGCACGTCCGCGACCACGTCGACGCCGGCGCCGATGATCTTCAGCCGCGTCACCGGGCCGAGAAACGTCTGCGTCACGACGTCGCCGACGAGCGTGTTCACGTTGCCCGCACTGCCGTTCGCACGATCGACGTCAACCGTCTCCGGGCGGATCAGGACGAGGACGCGCTCGCCGTGCGGGCGCCCCTGCGCCGCCTCAATGCGGAGCACCGTGTCGCCGTGCACGACGCCGCCGTCGGCGACCGTACCCTCGAGACGGTTCATCGTGCCGATGAACTCGGCCACGAACGGCGTCGCAGGCGCGCTGTACATCTCGGCCGGCGAGCCCATCTGCTCGATGCGGCCGCCGTACATGACCGCAACATGGTCGGAGACGGACAGCGCCTCCTCCTGGTCGTGCGTCACGTAGAGCGTCGTGATCCCGAGCTCCAGCTGGATGCGCCGGATCTCCTCCCGCAGCTGCACGCGCACCTTGGCGTCGAGCGCCGACAACGGCTCGTCGAGAAGGAGGACGCGCGGCTCGATCGCGAGCGCACGGGCGAGCGCCACGCGCTGCTGCATGCCGCCCGAGAGCTGATGCGGGTAACGGTCGCCGGCGTCCGCGAGGCCGACGAGCTCGAGCAGCTCGCCGACGCGCTTGTCGCGGTCGGCGCGCTTTTTGCCCCGGATGCGCAGCCCGAAGGCGACGTTCTGGCGCGCGGTCATGTTCGGGAAGAGCGAGTACGCCTGGAACACCATGCCCATGTCGCGCTTGTTGGGCGACACGTTCGTCAGATCCTTGCCCTCGACGACGATCGAGCCGACGTCGGGCCGGTCGAAGCCCGCGACGAGCCGCAAGGCAGTCGTCTTTCCGCAGCCCGACGGGCCGAGGAGCGACAGGAACTCGCCCTCCCCAAGCTCGATCTCGATGCCGTCGAGCGCCTTCACGGTGCCGAAGTCGCGGTGGAGGTTCCGGAGTTCCAGGTAGGCCATTTAGTGAGCTCCCGCGATGAGGGCGCCGGTGCCGCGTCTGCGCCCGACGATGAGTAGCGAGCCCATGGCGGCCCAGGTGATGCCGAAGCTCATGAGCGTCACGGCAGCGGCTGGATATGCCTCGGACTCGTTGATCGACTGGATGTAGATCGGGAAGGTGTGGAACGCCGCGAGGCTCGCGATCGTGAACTCGCCCATCACG
>DASXLN010000163.1:0-12336 GCA_036496165.1 Gaiellaceae bacterium
GAACACATGCCGCGCAGGTGACGGCGTCACGGCACGCTCTCGCGCGCGCCGACGCGACCGTCCGCGCGGAGCTCGCGGCAGCGAAACACTCGCTCGCCGGCGTGGATGCATCGGCGGCGTCTCTCGGCAACGATCTCGACCGGCTCACGAACGAGCTGCACGCGATCACGGCATACGTGTCGACCACGCCGTCCGGCCAGCTCGACGCCGGATACGTCCAAGCGCAGCTCGCGTATCTCGCGAAGACGGTGGACGGATTCAGTGCTGCGGTAGCAGCGCTGAAGTCGCACTGAGCACGCCGTCGCGGATCTGCAGCACACGGTCGGCCTGAGCCGCCACGCCGTCGTCGTTCGTCACCATGAGAACGGTCGTGCCGTGCTCGTCGCGCACACGCCGGATCAGGTCGAGGATCTGCGCGCCGGTGACCGAGTCGAGCGCGCCCGTCGGCTCGTCGGCGAGCAGGAGCTGCGGCTCGTTCGCGAGCGCGCGCGCGATGGCAACCCGCTGGCGCTCACCGCCGGAAAGCGTCGGTGGATAGCTCCGGATGCGGTCGCCTAGGCCGACTTCTTCGAGGAGCTCGTGTGCACGCCGCTCGCGCTCGGCACGCGGCCGCGTGCCGAGCATCGGGATCTGCACGTTCTCGACCGCGTCGAGGGTCGTGATGAGATTGTGGAACTGGAAGACGAAGCCGACGGTCTGCGCGCGGTAGCGCGACGGGTCGTCGAGACGCGTCACGTCGAGCCCGCCGACGGCGATCTCGCCGTCGTCGGGACGGTCGAGCGAGCCGATGAGGTTGAGCAGCGTGCTCTTTCCGCCGCCGGACGGGCCGGTGAGCGCGACGAGCTCTCCCGGGTCGAGATGCAGCGAGACGTCGGTCAGCGCGCGGATCCGCCCGCCCTCGAACGCCTTGCGGACGTGACGGACGTCGACTGCGGCGCCGCTCACTTGACGACGGAGATCGGGTAGACCCCGACGCCCTTCGCGTAGCCCTTCGCGGTCGCGACCGCGTGCCAGACGACGTGCTGGCCGACGGCGGCGGGCGGGAACGCGTTCGTCCCCTTCGCCGGGACCGTCTCCTTCCAGATCCCGTTCTTGACGGTGTGCGTGCCGACCTCGCCGACGGAGAAGCCGTTGAAGAACACCTGCACGTGGATCCTGCACGCGACCGGCTTCCCGTTCGCCGTGACCTTCACCGCGTACCACCAGGTGTGGTGCAGAACCGGATGGTGGCTCTGCGCGGTGACGACGACCTTGAGGGTCGGCGCCGCCGCCGCCGGCGCGGCAGCGACCAGAGCGAGAAGCGAAGCGAGAGCGAATGCGCGCCGCACGAGTGAAAGCCTACGGGACGAGACGGGCGAGCTTCTTCGCAGCCGCGCCGAGCGGGCGCGGCTCCTCGAGCACCGGCGTGAACAGGTCACCGTGCTCCTCGATCCGCGCGAGGACGACGTCCATCGAGAAGTCGCGCGGACGGACGTCCTTCGTCAGCTCGTCCCAGCGGAGCGGCGTGGACACCGGCGCGCCCGGCTTCGGGCGCACGGAGTACACCGACGCGATCGTCTTGCCCCAGCCGTTCTGTCGGTGGTCGACGAGCACGCCGGCGCGCTTCTTCTTCAGCCACTCGGTCGTGACCGTTCCGGGATGGCGCTGCTCGAGCAGCCGAGACGCCGCCTCGGCGAACGCATACGTGTCGTCGAATCCGGCGCGCCGCTGGATCGGCGCGAGGACGTGGATGCCGTCGGCGCCGCTCGTCTTCACGTAGCCGGGCAGCCCGACCTCGTCGAGCAGCGCGCGGATGAGGTGCGCCACCTCGATCGCGAGCTCGAAGCCGTCCGGCTCGTCGGGCGGATCGAGGTCGAAGACGACGTAGTCCGGCCGGGCGGGCTTGTCCACGCGCGAGTACCAGGCGTTCAGGTCGATGCAGTTCATCTGGATCATCCAGAGCAACGCCTCGGGCGAGTTGACGAGCGCGAAGTCGACCTCGCGCGAGCCACCCTCGCGCGGGTGTGTCGTGAACCGCCGCGTCGGGATGAAGCCCGGCGCGCCGCGAGGTATCTGCTTCTGGAAGTAGACCTCGCCCGTGATGCCGTGCGGGTAGCGCTTCAGCGTGAACGGCCGGTCGCGCACGTGCGGCAGCACGGCGGCCGCGACCCGCTCGTAGTAGTGGAAGAGGTCGCCCTTCGTGATCCCGTCGTCGGGGAAGAGGACCCGTTCCGGGTGGCTGAGATTTACACGCGCCACTCGCCGAACTTGTAACAATCCCAGCGTGCACGAAGTCGGAATCGTGCACGTCGTCAGGCAGGCAGCCTGGTCGGCGTCGGCATACGGCTCGACGGCCGTACGCGTTGCCGTGCGCGGAACCAGGGATCGGCTCCGCCGGCCGAGCGAGGACCGGCTCGTGTTCGTCGTCGGCTCGCCGCGGTCCGGGACGAGCTTCACCGCCGGCTCGATCGGCGCCCTGCCGGCGTTCGTCGACCTCGGCGAGGTGCCGCTCCTGAAGGCGGCGATCCCGGAGCTCGTCGGCCTCCCCGAGGAGGAACAGGCAAGCACCATCCGGAACGTGCTCCAGCGCGTGCGCACGCTCGCATTCGTCCGCCGGCTCCGCGGCGTCGAGCAGACGCCGGAGACGGGCTTCGTTCTTCCCGCCGCGCTGCGAGCGTTTCCGACGGCGACGGCAGTGCACGTCGTGCGCGACGGCCGCGACGTCGTCTGCTCGCTGCTCGAGCGCGGCTGGCTCAGCGCGCGCCGCAGCGACGAGAGCGACGACGCCAAACTCTCCTACGGCGTCCATCCGCGCTTCTGGGTCGAGCCGGAGCGGCGCGAGGAGTTCGCGCACGTGAGCGACGCACGCCGGGCGGCATGGGCGTGGCGGCGATACGTCACGGCCGCGCGTGCGGTGCCCGAGCGCACCGTGGAGCTCCGCTACGAGGATTTCGCCGCCGACCCGGGCGAGGCGACCACGTCGCTCGCGTATGCGCTCAGCGTGGGCAAGGACGAACTCGCCGGCGCGTTCTCCGCCGCGCATGCGGGCTCGGTCGGACGCTGGCGCCGCGACCTCACGCCCGATCAGCTCGCGGACGTCGAGGCAGAGGCGGGCGACTTGCTCGCCGAGCTCGGCTACGCGTAGAGGAGCTCCTTCAACCGCATCGCGTTCCGCGGCGCGAACGCCTCCCAGTCGTTGTTGAAGTACGCGTAGACGCCGACGTCCCAGGCGCGGATCCGCGCCGCCCACTCGCGCAGCTCCGACTCGCTGTAGTTGCCGCGCCGGCCGCGCGTGCCGTGATGGAAGCGCACGTACGTCCACGGCGCGGTGAAGACCTCGCGCTCGCCCGTGAGCACGAGCGCGGCGCCGTGCGCGCGCAGCTGCGCGTACACCTCGTCGTCGAACCAGCTCTCGTGCCGGAACTCGAACGCATGCCGCTCGCCGGCGGGGAGCGACTCGAGCGTCGCGCGCAGCCGCTCGTCGTCGCGCGGGAAGTTCGGCGGCAGCTGCCACAGGAACGGCCCGAGCTTGCGGAGCGGCTCGATGCAGGCACGGAAGCGCGCGACCGGCTCACCGAGATCGCGCAGCCGCTTGATGTGCGTGATGTAGCGCGAGACTTTCACGGCGAAGCAGAACCCGTTGGGCGCCGTGCGCTCCCACGCGGCCACGCTCTGCGTCTTGGGCAAGCGGTAGAAGGTGTTGTTGATCTCGACGGTGTCGAAGTGCTGCGTGTACAGCTCCAGCCACTCGCTCGCCGGACGGCCGCCGTAGAACGGCTCCTTCCAGTCGGCGTAGTTCCAGCCGGAGCAGCCTATGCGGACAACGCGCTCGCGATCGCTCGGCACGCCTCCGGCGTTCCCGCCGCAGCGATGCGCGAACGCCGCTCGAGATCGAGCTCGGCCTCCCCGAACGTCCGCGGGTCGTCGAAGAGCGCGAGCGAGAGCCCCACCTCGCGGCACAGGAGCTGCGCAGCCGCGATGTCGACCGAGCGCGCCTCCTTGAGCGAGCAGACGCCGTCGACGCGGCCGGCGGCGAGATGGCAGAGCGAGAGCGCGAGCGACCCCATGACGCGCAGCCGGTGGGCGATGCCGTTGAACGCGGCGGCGCGCTCGGCCACGAGCGAGGTGAGGGTCGCCTCGAAGCTGAGGATCTCGATCTGCTCCTTCGGGCGGACAGCGCCGAGCGGGTCGCCGTCGAGCCAGGCGCCTTCGCCTCGCCTCGCCGTCCACTCCTCGCCGGAGCCGAAGTCGTAGACGTACGCGAAGTGGACGTCCTTCATGCGGTCGCCGTCGGCGACCGCTATCGAGAGTGAGAAGAACGGGATCCCACGCTTGGCGTTGAGCGAGCCGTCGATGGGATCGACGACGACGAGCGTCTCGTTTCCGTTGATACGGCCGACCTCCTCGGAGACGATCGAGACGCCGAGCGGGCGCAGCCGCGCGATGACGACCTCCTCGACCGCAGCGTCGATCGCAGTCGTGTCGTCGCCGCCCTCCCCCTGACGCAGGACGGGCTCGCGCTCGACGCGCGTCGGCATCGCCGCGAGCACGCCGCGGACGTCGCCGACAGCGGCACGGCAGACCTCGAGCCAGTCAGTCAAGGGGCAGCAGGAGGAGGCCCGAGGTGAGCTTCGGATAGAAGAACGTGCTCTTTTGCGGCATGACGTCGCCGCGCTGCGCGACGTCCCAGACGTCCTCGATGCGCGTCGGGCGGAGCAGGAATGCGGCCTCCGCGTCGCCGCTGTCGACGGCGGCCTCGGCATCCGCGCGCTGCGGTGTGTACGTGACGCCTTCCGGCTGCAACGCGTCGACGATCTCGGGGTCGAGCCCGTCGCCCTCGAGCAGCTCGTACCGGCCGGCGCCGCGGTAGAGGACAGGCCCCGGAAGGTCGTCACCCGGACGGTCGATCGGCCGTCCCGATGCGCCGTCGACCGAACGGGCGACCCGGTGCGTCGGAAAGATCGTCAGCCCTTCCTGATCGGTGGGGACGATCACCGCGAGCAGCCACGGGTCGCCTCCGAGCGCGAGGGTCGTCTCGTAGCGATGGTGGCCGTCGGCGATGAGGAGCTGCGCGTCACCGAGCTCCTCGGTGAGCGCGTCGCCGAATTCGGCGTCGAGGCGCCAGAGGCGGTCGCCGCCGCTCTCGATGTCCGGCTCGCCGAGCCCGTCGATCTCGATCGTCCCGTCCCAGAGGAAGAAGAGCGGCTCGAGCTGCGTCCGCGTCGCGCGAAGCAGGCGCAGGCGCCCCTCCTTCGGGCCTGCGTGCGTGCGCTCGTGCGGAAGGACGATCCGGCTCTCGTACGGCTCGGCGTGCAGCGACGCGACGAACCCGTCGCGGCGGCGTGCGACGCCGTCGGGGCCGACATAGTCCTGCGAGAGCCACCAGTACGCCGGCTGCTCGTCGCGGACGAGGACGCCCTCGTCCTGCCATTCACGCAGGTCGCGGCCGGCCTGCTCCTCGGAGTCGGGGAGCGTGAGATGGACGACGTTGTACGGACTGCGCGCGAGGTACCCGGCGCGCTCCTCCTCGGAGATGACGTCGTAGGGCGGCGCGACGACCTCGCCGAGGTCGGGGACGTCGTAGCGGAGAGCGCGGAAGGGGCGAATACGCGCCATCGATCGCGAAGCCTAGACTGAGCAGCGATGTCCACGATTGCGGAGCTGGAGGAGAACAGGACGGTCGAGGGCGTGTACGCGGTCGCACGCAAGCAGCGGCTGAAGACGCGGAACGGCGCGCCCTACCTCGCCCTCGAGCTCGTCGACCCGAGCGGCCGAATCGCCGCGCGCGTGTGGAACGACGTCGAGCTCCTGGACGGACGCTTCGGCGAGGGCGACGCGGTGCGCGTGCTCGGCCGCGTGGAGCGCTTCCGCGACTCGCTCCAGCTCGACGTGCGCACGCTCGAGCCCGCCGCCGACGTCGACCCGGCAGCGATGGCGCCGGCAATGCGGCGAGACGCGGACGAGCTCGAAGGCTTTCTCGAGTTCCTCACGGCCGAGGTGCACGACGACGCACTTCGCGCGATCGTGACGAAAGCGTTGACCGCCGCCCAGCTGCGTGCGTACCCGGCGACGCCGGACGGGCACCACTCGTATGCCGGCGGACTGCTCGAGCACACGGTCGGCGTCGCGACGCTCGCGCGGGAGCTGTGCCAGCTCCATCCCCGGCTGCGTGCCGACCTGCTGCTCGCAGCCGCGCTCGTGCACGACGTCGGCCGCGTCAAGGAGCTCGGCCCGCCGCCGCTCTTCGCGCCGACGGAGGAGGGCCGACTGCTCGGCCACGTGCACCTCGGCCTGCGCCTGCTCGAGGACCTGCATGCGCCGGCGGACCTCCTGCACGCGGTCGCATGCCACCACGACGTTCGCGCGGCACGAACGGCGGAGGCCGCAGTGCTCTACCACGCGAACCAGCTCGACGCGGTCGCCGCCACCAGGCCCGTCGACTAGTGGCGCCCGCCTATGCGCTTCTCGCCAGCCTCACCTGGGGCGTCGGCGACTTCCTCGGCGGCCTCAAGAGCCGCGTCATGCCTGCGCTCGTCGTCATGGCCGTGTCGCAGCCGTTCGGTCTCGCGGCGGCCGCAATCGCCGTGGCAGTGCGCGGCAGCGGCCCGCCCGGCCCGGAGGTGGCGTGGGCGGCGCTCGCAGCGGTCTTCGGCACCGCCGGGCTCCTCGCCTTCTATCGCGGTATGGCGGCCGGCGCGATCAGCGTCGTCGTCCCGCTCGCGGCGATCGCGTCCGGGATCCCGGTCATCTGGGGCCTCGCGCACGGTGACAACGTCTCGTTCCTCCAGGACGTCGGCTTCGTCGCCGCGCTTGGCGGCGGACTGCTGGCGTCGATCGAGCGAGGCGGCCAGCGGGCGCGCTTCGCATCCGGGACCGGCTGGGCGATCGTCGCTCTCGTCGGCTTCGGGTTCTACTTCATCCCGCTGCACGCGAGCGCGACGCACGACTGGTTGTGGCCGTCCCTCGTCTTCCGCGCGACGTCGGTCACGCTCGTGTGGTCGTCGCTCCTCCTGACGCGTCAGCGCGCGACGGGAGTGCGGCCGCACCTCGCCGTGCTCGCCGTCGTCGGCCTGCTCGACACCGGCGGCAACACACTCTTCGCCGCTGCATCGGAGTCGCACGGCCTGCTCAGCGTCGTGTCGGTGCTCGCGTCGCTCTATCCGGTGGTGACCGTGCTGCTCGCACGATTCGTCCTCGGCGAGCGCGTCGAGCGGACGCAGGAGCTCGGCATCGTCGTGACGCTCGCCGGCGTCGTGCTCATCAGCGCGGGCTAGCCGCCGAGCGCTTCGCGCAACGCGTCGACCGTCTCGGGCACGAGCCGGTAGTACGCCCACGTCCCCCGCCGCGACGACTCGACGAGGCCCGCCTCACGCAAGACCTTGAGGTGATGGGAGACGGTCGGCTGCGCGAGGTCGAGCGAGCCGACGAAGTCGCAGACGCACACCTCGTCGGCAGCGGCGAGCCGGTTGAGGATCGAGACGCGGGCGGGGTCGGCGAGCGCCTTGAATCGT
Organism: Gaiellaceae bacterium; assembly: GCA_036496165.1. Taxonomy (GTDB): domain Bacteria; phylum Actinomycetota; class Thermoleophilia; order Gaiellales; family Gaiellaceae; genus Palsa-739. The sequence continues at coordinate 7,491 of DASXLN010000163.1, forward strand.
CCGGCCAGCGCGTCCGCCTCGGCGGGATCGAGCGGCGGAGTCGACGGGCCGCAGCAGAGGACCGGTAGGGTCTTCATCGATATCCATCAATATAGAGGAAGGAGGGCGCCATGCGCGGTTGCTGCGACGACGAATGCGGCTGCGGAGACGGCTGTTGCTAGGCCGGTAGCAGAGTGCTAGCGTTGCGCAGGCGATGGCGACGCTGCACGTCCGAAACGTCCCGGATGAGCTGTACGAACTCCTCCGGGAGCGGGCGGCCGCGAACGGCCGCTCAATCGGCGCCGAGACGTGCCAGCTCCTCTACGAGCGGCTCGTGGCGGCCGCCGGCCGCCCGCGTCCGTTCTCCATGCCCGGGTTGCGCCGCCGACCGGTCGGCGAGCCCGGCCCCTTCACCCGCTTCACGACAGAGGCCCGGCAGGTGATCGTCGTCGCGCAGCAGGAGGCTCGCGCGCTCCGCCACGACCACGTCGGCACCGACCACCTGCTGCTGGGCGTGCTCGACCCGAAGGCCGCGAGCGATCTCCGCGCGCGGATGGCCCCCGGCAAGGCCGACGTGGAGGGCCAGATCCCGTTCACGCCCGAAGCGAAGCGGGCGCTCGAGCTCGCGCTCCGCGCCTCACTCTCCGAGGGCGCATTGCTGATCGAGCCGCGCCATCTCCTTGCCGTGCTCACGGGATCCGACGTACCGCCTGCGCCTCCGGACCCGTCGTTTCGCGTCGTGCTGCTCGACGGCGAGGCGGATGACTGGGAGCAGCAGCTGAACGACATCGCCGGCCTCGGCTACGAGCTCGTCGAGATCGTCGACCGGCGCGCGATCTTCAGACGTTGAAGCGCACGTTCACCACGTCGCCGTCCTCGACGACGTAGGTCTTCCCCTCGAGTCGCTGCTTTCCCGCGCGCGCGGCCTCTGCATGACCGCCGGCGGCGACGAGGTCGTCCCAGCGCACGACCTCGCAGCGGATGAAGCCGCGCGCGATGTCGGAATGGATCGTCGCAGCGGCGTCGATCGCCGTGCTGCCGCGTCGCAACGACCACGCACGCGTCTCCTTCTCTCCCGCGGTGAAGAACGTGATGAGGTCGAGCGTCTCCGCCAGCCGCCGCACGATCGACGCGAGCGCGGACTCGCCCGCACCGCGAAACTCGGCCGCCTCCTCGTCGTTCATTTCCACGAGCTCGGCCTCGAGCTGCAGGTCGATGCCGTCCGGGCCGTTCACGATCGAGAGGAGCGGCTTCGTCGTCAGCGGCTCGAGCTCGGGCGGCAGCTCGCCCTCCCACTCGGCGAGCGTCTTCCCCGAGTCGAGATGCGCGAGCAGCCGTTCGAGGTCGTCGGCCTCTCGCTTGAGCTTCGTGTCGCCCGATTTCGCCTGCTTCGCGACGCGCTCGAGCCGACGCTCGACGTGGTCGCGGTCGGCGACGAGCAGCTCGAGCTTCAGCGTCTCGAGGTCGTCGTCGGGGACGCGCGTCCCCGAGAACCCGTCGAGCACGACGAGCAGGGCGTCGACCTGGCGCAGCTTCCCGAGCAGCTCCGGGCCGGTGCCGCGCACCTCGACGACGCGGACCGCGGCGGGCGTGACCTTGCGCGCGTGCACGACCTCGGCGAGCTGCACGAGCCGCGGATCGGGGATGCCGGCCATCCCGACCTCGCCGTGTGCGCGCGCGCCGGTGAGCGCCGTGAACAGCATCGACTTGCCCGAGCTCTGCAGCCCGACGATCCCGACCTCGAGAGCCATGGCCGCAGGCTACTTAGGTCTTCTGGGTGACCTGCTTCTGAAGCGACGCGAGAGCGCGGTGCTGCAGCGACTTGATCGCGCCCTCCGTCTTCCCGAGGATCGTCGCGACGTCGGCGTTCGAGAAGTTGAAGACGAACTTCAGCGTCAGCACCTGCTGCTGCTCGGGCGAAAGCGTCTCGATCAGCTCCATCATCGACTGCCGCCCGATCGAGTGCATGGCGAGCATCTCCGCCGACGGCTCCTCCGAGCCGGGCGGCTCCGGCACCTCCTCCTCGGGCTGCCACCGCCTGCGCGACCGGAAGTGATCCATCGCGAGGTTGTGCGCGATGCGGAAGAGCCACGCCGAGAACGGCGCCGAGCGCCACTTGAAGCGCCCGATCGACTCGAGCATCTTCAGGAACGTCTGCGTCGTCAGGTCCTCGGCGTCGTGCCGGTTCCCCACGCTCATGTGGAGGTAGCCGTAGATCCGGTCGAAGTGCATGAGGTACAGCTCTTCGAGCGCGTCGCGATCGCCCTTCTGGGCGCGGTCCACGAGCTGGCGGACGTTCTGATCCGCAGGACGGCTCATCCGCTTGTGCTTCCCCGAGCCCCCGGCCGGACTAACACTCAGGCGGCGGTGAAGCCGACCCGGCTCGCCCGGTTGAACCGCCGGAGGTAGGCGACCTCGGGCACGACCACGTGGTACGGCCCCTCGTCGGTGTCGAGGACGACGGCGCGCGGCCCATCCTCGTGCAGCGCCCGCTCGAGCTGGTCGGCCGTCTCCTGCGTCACGAACGACCCGATCACCTGACCGCCCTGGAACCCGATCTCGATCCGGACACGATCCCCGCTAGCCACTCGACACCACCTCCGTGAGAACGCCGTGTACCGAATCAGGATGCACGAACGCGACCTCCAGACCGAACATCCCCCGTCTCGGCTCGGTGTCGATCAGCTCGGCGCCGTGCCGGACGAGCTCGCGGAGGACGACCCGGACGTCCTCGACCTCGTACGCGACGTGGTGCATGCCGGGGCCGCGCTTGGCCAGGAACTTCCCCACCGGGGTGTCCTCGCCGAGCGGCGCGAGCAGCTCGACGCGACTCCAACCGAGTCGCACGGACGCCGCTTCGACTCCCTGGTCATCGACCCGGACGCGATGCTCGAGGCTCCCGCCGAAGAAGCGCTCGTATGTCGAGACCGCCTCGTCGAGGTCGACGACCGCGAGCCCGACGTGATGGATCCCGCGAGCCTCCACGCCGGCGATCGTATTTGAAAGGATCGCTGCCATGCGGATGCGCGCGGTGGCCGTGCTCGTCGTCGCAGGTGCGGTGCTCGCAGGCTGCGGTGGCGCCAAGTCGAACGGCGAGGCGTCGAAGCCCGCGTTGCGGGTGGTGAAGGATGCGGTCGCCGCTGCGAGCAGCGCGAGCGGCGTCCATCTCAGCGGGACCATCGTCAGCGGAGGGGACCACCTCACGATCGACCTGCACATCGTCGAAGGGAAGGGCGGCGTGGGGACGATCACGGAGCAGGGGCTCTCGTTCCAGTTCGTGCGCATCGGCGACAAGGCCTACATCAAGGGAACCGACGCGTTCTACAAGAAGTTCGCCGGCGCGGCCGCCGCACAGCTCCTGCACGACCGATGGCTGATGGCAGACGCGACGAAGGGGCAGTTCGCGTCGCTCACCGAGTTGACCGACCTCGCCAAGCTGATCCCGCAGGTCGTGAACGAGCACACGAAGCTCGCGAACGAGGGCGAGAAGACCGTGAAGGGACAGAAGGTCGTCGCGATCCGCGACACGGCCGAGGGCGGAACGCTCTACGTCGCAGCCACCGGCAAGCCGTACCCGCTCGAGATCGTGAAGGTGAACGGCACCGAGCCGGGTGACATCCTCTTCGACGACTGGAACAAGACGGTGCCGATCACGACGCCGAAAGACGCGATCGACCTCTCGAAGCTCGGCGGCTAGGAGCTCTTCGCAGCGACGACGCGCGGGACGCCGACGGTCTCGGATGCGCTCGACTCCGGCAGGACGTCAGTGAGGATCGCGACGACCTCGTCGCGCACGAGCGTCTCCTTTTCGAGGAGGGCCGCCGCGAGCCGGTCGAGCGGGACACGGTGCTTCTCGACGAGCCGCCGGGCCTCCTCGTACGCGCCGTCCGTGAGGAGCGCCTGCTCGCTGTCGCGCAGCCGCTTCGTCTCCTCCGACAGCGCGTAGTTGTCGGCACGGACAGTCCGCGTCGACATGCTGTCGGACATTCCCCACTCGAAGACCATCGCGCGCGCGATCTCGGTCACCTTCTCGAGATCGCTCGCGGCGCCGGTCGTCACGCGGCCGAAGACGACCTCCTCGGCGGCCCGTCCGGCGAGCCCGATGATCATCGAGTCGATGAGCTCTTCCTTCGTGCGCATGTAGCGATCCTCTTCCGGCAGGTGCAGCGTGTAGCCGAGCGCGGTGCCGCGCGCGACGATCGTCACCTTTTGCAGCTCTGCGATCTGACCCATCAGGTGCGCCATGAGCGCATGGCCGCCCTCGTGGTAGGCGAGGATGCGCCGCTCCTTGTCGGTGAGTACCTTCCGCTGCTGCAGGCCGGCCACGATCCGCTCGATCGCGTTGTCGAAGTCCTTGTGCGTGACGTACGCGTCGCTGCGCCGGCCGGCGAAGATCGCGGCCTCGTTGCAGACGTTCGCGAGCTCGGCGCCGGTGAGCCCGCTCGTCTGCTTCGCGATCTGACGAAGATCGACGTCGGCGGCGAGGGGCTTGCTGCGCGTGTGCACGCCGAGGATCGCCTCACGGCCGGCGAGGTCGGGCGGCGCGACGAGCATCTGCCGATCGAAGCGGCCAGGGCGGAGAAGCGCGGGATCGAGATCCTGGATGCGGTTGGAGGCGCCCATGACGACGACCTGCTCCGCGCCTTCGAAGCCGTCGAGCTCGACGAGCAGCTGGTTGAGCGTCTGGTCCTGCTCGCGATTGAAGCCGTGCCCGGTGCGCTGCGCGCCGACGGCGTCGAGCTCGTCGATGAACACGATCGCAGGCGCGTGCTTGCGCGCCTCGAGGAAGAGCTTGCGGATGCGGGCCGCACCGAGGCCCGCGAACATCTCGACGAACGACGACGCGCTCGCGGAATAGAAGTTCGCG
>DASXLN010000164.1:0-2101 GCA_036496165.1 Gaiellaceae bacterium
CCACTTCCTCGATCCCGGCGTCTTCATCCGCTCGATGGGGACGCGCGGCCATCTCGGCGGCCTCGCCGAGGCGACGCTGCAAGCGCTGCTCGTGCTCGACGCCGCCGGCAAGGACGTCGTCTTCCTCGAGACCGTCGGCGCCGGGCAGAGCGAGGTGGAGGTGATCGGAATCGCCGACACGGTCGTGCTCGTGCTCATGCCGGGCTCGGGCGACTCGGTGCAGGCCCTCAAGGCGGGGATCATGGAGATCCTGGACGTGATCGCGATCAACAAGATGGATCACCCGGCGGCGAAGACGATGCTGAACGAGGTGCGCTCGATTCTCGCGCTCGATCGCGACCGAGATTGGAGGCCGCCGATCGTGCTGACGGAGGCGACGCGCGGCGAGGGTGTGCCCGAGTTGTGGGAGAAGATCCAAGCGCATCGCGCGCACTTGCAGGATTCCGGCCAGCTCGACGATCGGCGGCGGCGGAATCTTGCGGGCGAGGTGTTCGCGGTCGCGTCGGCCCGCGCGAAGACGCACCTCGAGCACGCGGTCTCCGATGACCCGGAGCTGCGCCGCCTGCTCGACGAGGTGCAGCGCCGCGAGCTCGACCCGCTGAGCGCCGTCCGTGAGATCCTCGAGAAGGTGTTCCACATTGAACGAGCCTGACCTGAAGGCCATCGAGGCGGCACGCGCGCGCCTCGACGGCGTCGCACGGACGACGCCCGTGTACCGCTCGGAGACGCTGTGCAACGCGTGCGGCCGCGAGGTGCACCTGAAGGCCGAGAACCTTCAGCGGACGGGCTCGTTCAAGATCCGCGGCGCGTACAACCGGCTCTCCTCGCTCGACGACGCGCAGCGCGCGGCCGGCGTCGTCGCCGCGAGCGCGGGCAACCACGGCCAGGCGGTCGCGTGGGCCGCGCGCGAGGTCGGCTCGAAGGCGCGCATCTTCATGCCGCAGGACGCGGCGATGGCAAAGGTCGAGGCGACGCGCCACTACGGCGCCGAGGTCGAGCTCACCGGCCCGGCGATCGAGGACGCGCTCGACGCGGCGCAGGCGTACGTGCGGGAGACCGGGGCGACGTTCATCCATCCGTTCGAGGACCCGAAGATCATTGCGGGACAGGGAACGATCGGGCTCGAGCTCTGTGACCAGGTCAAGGGGTTGACCACGGTGATCATCCCGATCGGCGGCGGCGGGCTCGCGTCGGGCATCTCGCTCGCGCTGCGGGCGGTCAAGCCCGAGCTGCGCATCGTCGGCGTGCAGGCGGCGGGGACGCTGCCGGACGGACCGGGCTACACGATCGCAGACGGCATCGCGGTGAAGAAGCCGGGCGAGCTGACGATGTCGATCCTCGAGCGGACGCTCGACGAGATCGTGTCGGTGACCGACGAGGAGATCAGCGCGGCGATCGTGCTGCTCCTCGAGCGGACGAAGCTCGTCGTCGAGGGCGCCGGCGCCGTCAGCGTCGCCGCGCTCCTCAGCGGCAAGGTGGGAGGGACCGGCACCGTCGTCCCGATCCTCTCCGGCGGCAACATCGACGCGACGCTGCTCATCTCGGTGATGCGCCACGGCCTCGCGGCCGCCGGCCGCTACCTCGTGCTGCGCACGCGCGTGCCCGACCGGCCGGGCGAGCTCGCGAAGCTGCTGACGCTGCTCGCCCAGGAGCGGGTCAACGTCGTCGAGGTCGAGCACCAGCGGGAGACGGCGTACGTCACCGTCGGCGAGACCGGCGTCGAGCTGACGCTGCTGACGCGCGACCCGGCGCACTGCGACGAGATCGTCGCGCACCTCGGCCGCTGGGGTTACCCGGCCGAGCGGATGAGCTAGTGCCCGCCGCCGCAGCGGCGGAACGAGGCGACCTCGCCGCCGCGGGCACGCCACTCGGCGATGCCGGTTCCGAGCACGGGCCGCGCGTCCACTCCTGCAGCCTTCAGCACGCTCGCGGCGACTGCCGCGCGCGCGCCGCTCTCGCAGATGGTGACGATCGGCTTGCCGCTGCAGAGCCCGTTCTCGGCCGCCTGTCGCACGTTGCGGTACGGCATGTGGTCGGTGCCGGGGATGAAGCCGGCGTCGCGCTCGTCCGCCTCGCGGACGTCGAGCACCTCGATCTCGCC
>DASXLN010000165.1:0-1926 GCA_036496165.1 Gaiellaceae bacterium
CACGATCCCGGCCGGATCACGTTCATCATCGACCGGAATCTCAACTACACGAACGTCTGCTACACCGACTGCGACTTCTGCGCGTTCTACCGCCGCCCCGGCGACACGCGCGAAGGCTACCTCCTGCCGAAGGCCGTCATCTTCAAGAAGATCGAGGAGACGCTCGCGCTCGGCGGGACCGGTCTGCTCATGCAGGGCGGGCACCATCCCGATCTCGGCGTCGACTATTACGAGGATCTCTTCAGCTCGATCAAGGCGCGCTACCCGATCCACCTGCATGCGCTGTCTCCCTCCGAGGTGCAGCACGTCGCGCGCCGCTCGAAGCTGACGATCCCGGAGGCGCTCACGCGGCTCCGCGACGCGGGGCTCGACTCGATCCCCGGTGGCGGCGCGGAGATCCTCGTCGACCGCGTGCGCAAGATCATCGCGCCGAAGAAGACGAAGACGAGCGAGTGGCTCGGTGTCATGCGCGAGGCGCATCGACTCGGCATCTCGACGACGGCGACGATGATGTACGGCCACGTCGAGACGCTCGAGGAGCGCGTCGAGCACATGCGCAGGATTCGCGACCTGCAGGACGAGACCGGCGGCTTCCGCGCCTTCTTCTCGTGGACGTTCCAGGACGACGGCAACCGCATGGGCGCTCAGGTGCCCGTCGAGTCGCGGCCGACGTCGTTTGACTATCTGCTCACGCAGGCGGTCTCGCGCATCTATCTCGACAACGTGCCGCACATCGGCTCGTCGTGGGTGACGCAGGGGAAGAAGATCGGCCAGGTCGCGCTGCAGTTCGGCGCCGACGACCTCGGCTCGGTGATGATCGAGGAGAACGTCGTCTCGGCCGCGGGCACGACGTACCGCACGACCGCGGACGAGTTCGCACATCTCATCCGGTCGCTGGGCAAGACACCGGTGCAGCGCGACACGCTGTACCGCGACGTCCGCGTCTGGAACTAGCGCCGCTGCGTCGGCGTCACGAGCAGAACTTCAGCGCGCCGTCCCACATCTCCTTCGGCGTGTCGCCGAAGCTGTAGATGTCGTACAGCTGTACAGCCGCCAGGAGCGCTGCCTTTATCCGGAGGCAGTTGAGGATCACCGGCAGGTTCTCCTTGACGCTGACCCATTGGACCGGGTTGCCGAAGATGTCGACCTGAGGCGGCGGAGCGATACGCCCACGGGCGAGTCGTCGCGCCGTCGCGATGTTCTTGATCGCGAAATAGAACGTCACCTTCGTTGTGCCGCCGACCGTCTTCGGCTTCGTTCTCGCGCCTGCGAGGCGCTCGTCGGTTGACGGGCGGCCGTACGCGACCGGCTGGAGCGTCGGCGCCGCCCCGCTCTTGAGCACTCCCGTGAGCACGACGGAGACGAACGCGACCTTTCCGGGCTTCGGCCAGGGCAGGTTGATCGGCGGACCCAGCGGCTGCCCGGTCGGCGGCCCGCCGGCCGCAGCCGTCGCGGCGAGGACGAGCGCCGCGGCCACCGCGAGGAAGACGACGCGCTTCATCTCGTGCCGACGATTACATAGTCGCCCGTTCACAATCAAGGGGTACGCTGCCGCGGGGTCGTGCTTCGCAAGCTCGTCATCGTCGTCTTTGCCGCCGGCGCGCTCGCGCTCCCTGCTCGCGCCCAAACGTCGGCGACGACGCAGCTCATGCCGGGCGTCACCTACCAACGGCAGGTGCAGTTCACCTCGCGCGGGCCGGTCGTCCTCGACGTCGTCACCGCGCCGAAGCCGGACGGCTCGCTCTACACGCTCGGTCCGGCGCTTGCGCACAACGCCGTCCTCGGGACGGAGCCGTTGACCGGGATCGAGAAGGACGCGAGCGGCACCGCCACCGTCGTCGGCGTGAACGGGGACTTCTTCGCGGCCAGCGGCCCGCCGACCGGGATCGTCATGCGCGCCGGAGCCCTCGACTCCGCGCCCGTCTC
>DASXLN010000166.1:0-9318 GCA_036496165.1 Gaiellaceae bacterium
GCCGACTTCGACAACTACAAGAAGCGCGCCGCACGCGAGCGGGCCGAGTACATCGCGCTCGCGAACGAGCGGCTGCTGAAGGAGCTGCTCCCGATCCTCGACGACCTCGAGCGGGCGCTGAACGCGGCCGAGCAGCACGAAGAGGCGCAGCTCGAGGACGGCGTCCGCCTCGTCCACCGCTCGCTCGCGTCGCTCCTCGAGCGGCAGGGCGTGAAGGAGATCGCCACCGACGGCAAGTTCGACCCGCACGTGCACGAGGCGCTGCTCGCGCAGCCCGCCGAGGACAAGGAGCAGGGCGACGTCGTCGACGTCATCCAGAAGGGCTACACGATCGGCGACCGCGTCGTCCGTCCGGCACGGGTGATCGTCGCCGAATGAGCTCGCTGTACGACACGCTCGAAGTGAAGAAGGGCGCCTCCGACGAGGAGATCAAGAAGGCGTACCGCAAGCTCGCGCGCAAGCACCACCCGGACGCGAACGGCGGCGACAAGGACGCCGAGGAGCGCTTCAAGGAGGTGCAGCACGCGTACGACGTGCTCTCCGATTCGGAGAAGCGGAAGCAGTACGACCGCTTCGGCTCCCAGAACGGGCGCGCCACCGGCGGCGCCGGCGGCCCGAACGTCGACTTCGGCAACTTCGATTTCGGCGACATCGGCGATCTCGGTGACATCTTCGGCGGCCTCTTCGGAGGCGGCGCCGGACGCGCGCGGACGCGCGCGTCCCGCCAGCCGGTGCGCGGCCGCGACGTCGAGGCCGAGGTGCATCTCTCGTTCGAGGACTCGCTCCGCGGGGCGGATGCGAAGGTGCCCGTCGAGATGACCGTCGCATGTCACGAATGCGGCGGCACCGGCGCACGTCCCGGCACCGCGCCCATCATCTGCCCCGAGTGCAACGGCCGCGGCGTCAAGGCGGAGAACCAGGGCCTGTTCGCGTTCTCGCAGCCGTGCCCGCGCTGTCGAGGCAACGGCACCGTCATCGAGCAGCCGTGCCCGAACTGCAAGGGCAGCGGCCGCGAGCGCCGCATCAAGACGTACACGGTGAAGATCAAGCCCGGGGTCAAGGACGGGACGCGCATCACGATGAAGGGCAAGGGCGAGCCCGGCGAGCACGGCGGGCCGGCCGGCGATCTGATCGTCGTCACGCGCGTCGCCGACTCGCCGGTGTACGAGCGGCGCGGCGACAACCTCGTCGTCGACGTTCCCGTCTCGTACGCGACTGCCGCGCTGGGCGGGAAGGTCGAGGTGCCAACGCCCGACGGGCCCGTCTCGCTGAAGATCCCCGCCGGCTCGCAGGACGGCAAGCTCCTCCGCATCAAGGGCCGCGGCGCGCCGAAGCTCAACGGCTCCGGCAAGGGCGACGTGCTCGCGCGCGTGCGCATCGACGTGCCGAAGCGCGTGAACAAGAAGGAGCGCGAGCTCCTCGAGGAGCTCAAGAAGGTGGGTGGCTGATGAAGGAGCCGCTGTACAAGGACACGGATCAGCCGCGCGAGGCGCCCGAGCCGGAGACGGCGGAGGAGCGGTCGAAGCGCATGGGGATGAAGACGGCCGGCGGCGGCATCGCTGCGGGCGGCATCGGCCTCGCGAAGGCCGGCTTCCTCGGCAAGTTCCTCATCTACCTGTTCCTCTGGAACGGCGTGAAGACGGCGTGGCTGCTCGGCGGCTGGATCGCAATCGCACTCGTCGGAGCTGCAGTCGTCGCGTACATCGTCTATCGCAACCGGGAGCAGCACGCGTGAACGACCGCGGCATGTACATGATCAGCGTCGCGGCCGAGCTCGTCGGCATGCATCCGCAGACGTTGCGGATCTACGAGACGAAGGGGCTCGTACGCCCGAAGCGCACGCCCGGTGGCACGCGCCTCTACAGCGAGGCGGACGTCGAGCGGCTGCGCGTCGTCCAGCGGCTCACGACCGAGCTCGGCCTCAACCTCGCAGGCGTCGAGCTCGTGCTTCGGCTCGAGGACGAGCTGCGCAAGGCGCACGCGCTCATCGAGAAGTTGCAACGAGAACGGAAACAGGAAGTCGAGAACGTGCACAGGCACTACCGCCGCGATCTCGTGCTGTATCGCGACGATCGACTTCCGGAACGGAGATAAATGGATTTCAACAAGCTCACCATCAAGTCGCAGGAAGCGGTCGCTGCCGCCCAGGAGCTGGCGCGCCGCAACGGCAATCCCGAGCTCTATCCCGAGCACCTGACGCTCGCGCTGCTCGACCAGGAGCTGCCGCGCGAGCTCGTGCCGGATGCCGACGCGCTGCGCACGCAGGCCGAGGCCACGCTCGCATCGAAGCCTCGCATCGAGGGCGCGCAACAGCAGCCGACCGTGTCGGCCGCGCTTGCTCGCGTGCTCGACAAGGCGGAGGACGAGGCGAAGCGCATGCAGGACGACTACGTCTCGACCGAGCATCTGCTGCTCGCGCTCGACGTCGTCCCGCGCGAGCAGCTGGAGGCGAAGATCAAGGCGGTGCGCGGCGGCCAGCGCGTCACCTCGCAGGATCCGGAGGGCACCTACCAGGCGCTCTCGAAGTTCGGCCGCGATCTCACCGAGGAGGCCGAGCTCGGGAAGCTCGATCCGGTGATCGGGCGCGACGAGGAGATCCGACGCGTCATCCAGGTGCTCTCGCGCCGCACGAAGAACAACCCGGTCCTCATCGGCGAGCCCGGCACCGGCAAGACGGCGATCGTCGAGGGGCTCGCGCAGCGCATCGTCGCCGGCGACGTCCCCGAAGGCCTGAAGGGCAAGCGCGTGTGGGCGCTCGACGTCGGCGCGCTGCTCGCGGGCTCGAAGTACCGCGGCGAGTTCGAGGAACGGCTCAAGGCGGTCCTCAACGAGATCAAGAGCGCGGAGGGGAACGTCATCCTCTTCATCGACGAGCTGCACACGATCGTCGGTGCGGGCGCGGCAGAGGGCGCGGTCGACGCGGCCAACCTGCTGAAGCCGATGCTGGCGCGCGGGGAGCTGCGCTGCGTCGGTGCGACGACGCTCGACGAGTACCGCAAGCACATCGAGAAGGACGCGGCGCTCGAGCGGCGCTTCCAGCCGATCTTCGTCGGCGAGCCGTCTGTCTCCGACACGATCGCGATCCTCCGCGGCCTGAAGGAGACATACGAGTCGCATCACGGCGTCCGCATCCGCGACGCCGCGCTCGTCGCCGCCGCTGTGCTCTCGCATCGCTACATCAGCGACCGCTTCCTGCCGGACAAGGCGATCGACCTCGTCGACGAGGCCGCGTCGCGCCTGCGCATGGAGATCGACTCGTCACCGATCGAGCTGGACGAGGCCGACCGGCGCGTGCGCCAGCTCGAGATCGAGCTCGCGGCGATGAAGAAGGAGTCGAAGGAGGTGCGCGAGCCGATCGAGCGCGAGCTCGCCGAAGCGAAGGAGGCGCGCAACGAGCTCGCAGCCCGTTGGGCGGAGGAGAAGGCCGCGCTCGAGCGCGTCAAGGAGATCACGAAGCGGATCGACGAGCTGAAGCGCGAGGCCGAGCGCGAGGAGCGCGCCGGCAACCTCCAGCGCGTCGCCGAGATCCGCTACGGCGAGCTGCCGCAGCTCGAGAAGGAGCTCGCGGAGCGCGACGGGCTGACGACCGACTCGATGGTGAAGGAGGAGGTCGACGAGGACGACATCGCCGCCGTCGTCGCGCGGTGGACGGGCATCCCCGTCGACCGGCTGCTCGAAGGCGAGACCGAGAAGCTCATCCACATGGAGGAGCGGCTGCACCGGCGCGTCGTCGGCCAGGACGAGGCGATCGCAGCCGTCGCGAACGCGCTCCGGCGCGCTCGCACCGGTCTGCAGGATCCCGACCGGCCGATCGGCTCGTTCGTCTTCCTCGGGCCGACCGGCGTCGGCAAGACCGAGCTGGCGCGCGCGCTTGCGGAATTCATGTTCGACGACGAGCGCGCGATGGTGCGGATCGACATGTCGGAGTATCAGGAGCGCCACTCCGTTGCGCGCCTCGTCGGCGCGCCGCCCGGTTACGTCGGCTACGAGGAGGGCGGCCAGCTCACCGAGGCGGTGCGCAGGCGGCCGTACTCGGTCGTGCTGCTCGACGAGATCGAGAAGGCGCACCCGGAGGTGTTCGACGTGCTCCTGCAGGTGCTCGACGACGGGCGCCTGACCGACGGCCAGGGCCGCACGGTCGACTTCCGCAACACGGTGCTGATCATGACGTCGAACGTTCGCAGCATCGAGGAGATGCGCGACCGGTTCCGGCCCGAGTTCCTCAACCGGATCGACGAGATCGTCGTGTTCGAGCCGCTCACCCGCGAGCAGATCGCGGAGATCGTCGACCACCAGCTCGAGCGCGTGCGCGAGCGGCTGTCGGAGCGCGGCATCACGCTCGAGCTCACCGACGCCGCGAAAGAGGCGCTCGCCGAGGCGGGATGGGACCCGGCATACGGCGCCCGGCCGCTCAAGCGTGCGATCCAGCGACTCGTCGAGAACCCGCTCGCGCTACGGCTGCTCGAGGGCGACTTCGGCGACGGCGACACGATCCGTGTCGACGTGCACGACGGCGAGCTCGTCTTCGAACGGGCCGGCGAGCCGTTGACCGTCTAGGGCAAACCGAATCCGGCTCTCCGACGAACTTCTTCGCGTCCATCCAAGGAGGATCACGTGAAGAAGTTCGTCGCGCTCGGCGCCATTATCGCCGTCGCTGCGTCCGCGTCCGCCGCGTTCGCGGTCTCGCAAGCCACGGTCTGGACGGCGGCCCTGTCGTCCAGCCAGGAGATTCCGAAGCAGGTGGTGAAGGACGCGGCTGCGCACGGTCTGTTCAAGGGAACGCTGACCGGCTCGACGCTGAAGTGGAAGTTGACCTTCGCGAAGCTCACGGGTCAGGCGACGGCTGCGCACATCCACCTCGGTGCGATGGGCAAGTCCGGGAACGTCGTCGTCCCGCTGTGCGGCCCGTGCAAGAGTGGGCAGAGCGGATCGGCGACGCTGACTGCCGCGCTCAAGGCCGACTTCAACAAGCATCTGCTCTACGTGAACGTCCACACCGCGAAGAACGCGGGTGGGGAGATTCGCGGCCAGCTGGCGGCGGGGTAACCGCGCCACGGGCGGCGCCCGTTCGGGCTGCGGCGCCGCCCAACCTGCCCCTTCGAGTCATCTTGCTTTGGCGTGCTGCAGCCGCGACGCTTCGATCGTGCGGTTCAGGCGGCGCACGAGTCGGCCGATTCTGCTCCCGCAGTTGTCGACCGTGATCGAGCTGCTCTCGGGCATGGGTACGATGCTGATGGCGATCGACGAGAAGCTCGATCGGATCATTTCGATCCTCGAGGAGGACGAATGAGCAGGCACAGACCCGACGACGAGAGCCTGGAGGCGATCCGCGAACGCGGCCGCCAGGCGCGTCAGGAGATGAAGGAAGCGATCGAGCGGGCCCGAGCTCGCGAGCGTGAGCTTCAAGAGCTCCTCCGCCGCGGCTCACGCTAGTTGCCCCCGCTCGTCGTCGCCGCCACCGAGCGTGAGCTCGCGCACGTCCGAGGAGAGGCGCTCTGCTGCGGCATCGGTCCCGTCGAGGCTGCGGCGCGAACGGCGATGCGGCTCGCGGAGGGGCGGCCCGACGCGGTACTGCACGTCGGCATCGCGGGTGCGCGCACACTCGAGCCGCTGACGGTCGTGATCGGGTCGGAGTCGGTCTACTCCGACGTCGCCGCCGCGATCCCGGTCGTCGACCGCGTCGTGCCGGACGCCGCGCTCGTCGAGCGCTGCCGTGCAGCGCTGCCGGAGGCGCTCGTCCTGCCGATCGGCACGTCCGCCGCGGTGGCCGGCGGGACGTGCGACGTCGAGGCGATGGAGGGCTTCGGCGTCCTGCGCGCATGCGCGCTCGCCGGTGTTCCTGCGGTCGAGATCCGCGTCGTCGCCAACTCGCCGGACGAGAGCGACCGGGCGAAGTGGCGCATCGACGACGCGCTCGGGCTGCTCGGCTCGGTGCTAGACCGACTCGACGTCGTCTAGGAACTCGGCCTTGCCGTGCTGCGCCGGCGCGCCGTACGCGAAGAACGTGATCTCCTCGTCCGTCTCGTTGCGCGCCTGCATCGGCGTCCCGATGTGCACGACGACGACGCCGCCCGGCTCGACGTCGACGCGCTCCGGCGGCTCGCCCAGCGCCAGCGTCAGCGTGCCGACGATCGGGACGAAGACCTCTTCCTGCACCGGGTCGGCGTGACGCTTCCCGCGCACGTGCGGCGGATACCGCCACATGCGCGCGCGTGACTCCGTCATCGAGGCGGCGTCGGTGACCGACGCCGCGTGCCGAGGGGCCTGGCCCTCGTGGCCGGGGCGCTCCTCCCAGGCGAGATCGCTGCGCTGCACGACGTCGTAGCCCATCGGAGCCGACGATACCCTCAGCGCCGATGGCCGAGTCGCGTCCAGTCGCACTGCCGCCGGGTGAGCGAACGGTCGGACAGCTCGTCGCCGAGTCGATCCGCTTCTACGGCGACCACTTCTGGGCCGTCTTCGTGCTCGGACTGCCGCTCGCGATCGTCGACTTCATCGACGTCGGTCACGGCACCGGTTTCCAGGTCGCCGTCCTGTGGCTCGCAACGCCGCTCTTCTGTGCGGCCTACCTCCGTGCCTCGCAGCTCGTCCTGGACGTGGCCCCGACGTGGACGGCCGCGATCACCGCGTTCCTCGTTTTCCTTCCATTCCCCGCGCTCGTTCTCGTCTACGTGCTGCCGGGAGTCGCGTGGCTCGGGCTCGTGGGGCTCGCCGTGCCCGCAGCGATGCGCGAGCGGCTCGGCATCCGGGCTGCGATTCGGCGGGGCCTGCAGCTCGGACGCGCCGAGCTCGTGCATGCGATCGGCGGTGTCGCCACCTTCGCGCTCGTCTATCTCGTCGCCAAGGGCGCGCTGCTCGTGCTGCTGCACACCCAGGGCAACCAGACCGAGCGGATCGCCGTGACGCTTGCCGATCTCGTTCTCTCGCCACTCGTCTTCATCGGGCCTGTGTTCCTCTACGTGGATCAGGCAGCGCGGGTGAAGTAAGTTCCCGCCATGCCCATCTACATCTTGCTCTCGAGGTTGTCGCAGCAGGGCGTGCAGACGCTCAAGTCGAATCCCGACCGGCTCCGCGAGGTGAACCGCGACGTCGAGGAGCTCGGCGCCAAGGTGCTGCACCAGTGGGCGACGCTCGGCGAGTTCGACTTCGTCAACGTCATCGAGGCGCCGGACACGGCGACGGTCGCACGCGTCTCGGTCGCGCTCGCGGCGCGCGGATCGACGCGCATGCAGACGCTGCCCGCGCTGACGATCGACGAGTTCGTCCAGACGCTGAGTTAGTTCTCCACGGCGACGCGCCGCACGGTCACGCCCCACGCCTTGCCCGAGGCGAAGAGCTCGTCCGGGTCGACGTCGGCGAGCCAGCCGAGGAAGTGCGTCTCGGGATCGTCCTCCGTCGAGCCGAAGACGGCCGGGTAGAGCTTCGCAGCCTCCGGCTGCCGCTTCCCGCTCGCGACCTCGTCGGCGCGCCGCTCCGCTTCTTCCGATGCGGGGCCCTCCATGTAGCCGCGCGGCATAGTGGGAGTGTGCCGAATGCCTTGGCGGTCCGGAATCTCGCGAAGCGCTATGGCTCCGTCCAGGCGCTGAAGGGCATCGACCTCGAGGTCGAGGAGGGCGAGCTCGTCGGGCTCCTCGGGCCGAACGGCGCCGGCAAGTCGACGCTCGTGAAGATCGCCGTCGGCCTCGTCCGTCCCACCGCGGGCGAGGCGCACATCGCCGGCGCCCGCGCAGGATCGCGCGCCGCGCGCGCGCAGCTCGGGTACCTCGCCGAGATGTTCCGCTTCCCCGGCTGGACGACCGCAGACGAGGTGCTCGAGCTGCACCAGCGTCTCGCCGGATCGCGCGGCGGCGCGCCCGAGCGCAAGCGTCTGCTCGAGCTCGTCGCGCTCACCGACGCCGCCGGCCGCCGCGTCGACGGAATGTCGAAGGGCATGCAGCAGCGGCTCGGCGTCGCGCAGGCGCTCGTCGGCGAGCCGCGCATCCTCATGCTCGACGAGCCGACGTCGGCGCTCGACCCGGTCGGCCGCCGCACCGTGCGCCTCCTCCTCGAAGACCTCCGCGCGCGCGGGGTCTCCGTCCTGCTCAACTCGCACCTGCTGTCGGAGATCGAGCTCGTGTGCGACCGCGTCGCGATCCTCCTCGGCGGCGAGGTCGTCGCCGCGGGGACGCCGCACGAGCTGTCGCGGCCGCGCGGCGTCGAGCTCGAGACCGACGAGGGAACGCGGCGCATCGAGGGCGCGACGCGCGAGGACGCGCCGCGGCTCGTCGCCGAGGCGGTCGCCGCGGGACGAAAGGTGTACGGCGTCAACGTCCTCACCTCGACGCTCGAGGACGTCTACCTCGAGGCAGTGGGCGGAGAGACGTCGTGACGGCCGTGTGGACGATCGTCGGCTACGGCTTCCGCGAGGCCGTGCGCCGGAAGATGTTCGCCGTCGTCGTCGTGCTGACGATCGCGTTCCTTCTCCTCTTCTGGCTCGCGAACCACTACGTGTTCCGCGACCTCTCGACGATCACGCCGCCGACGGACGTGCACGTCGACACGCGGACGTTCGCGGGCGCGTTCCTCACCGGACTGTCGATGTTCGCGACGCTCTTCCTCGGTGTCGTGCTCGCGGTGTTCCTCACGCTCGGCGTCGTCTCCGGCGATGCCGAGCGCGGCCTGCTGCAGCCGCTCGTCGCGCGGCCAATCGGCCGCTCGACGCTGCTCCTCGCGCGCTTCCTCGGTGCCGGGGCCGTCTGCGTTGCGTACGTGCTCACCGTCTACTTCGCCGGCCTCCTCATCACCGGGCTCACCGGGCACTGGTGGCCGGACCAGGTCGCATGGCCGGGAATCGAGCTCGCCGGGGGCGTCCTCGTCGTCACCGCGCTCTCGCTGCTCGGCTCCGTCGTGCTGTCCGCGACCGCGAACGGCATCGCCGTCTTCATGCTCTTCGGCGCCGGCCTCGTCGCAGGCCTGCTCGGCTCGATCGGGCACGCGCTCAACTCGCACACGATCAAGCATGCGTCGACGATCGCGTCGTGGGCGCTGCCGTTCGAGGCGCTCTACCAGGACGCGCTGCGCATGATCACCGAGCATGCGACCGGCCTCACCGGATTCCTCCTCCAGCTCGGCCCGTTCGGCGGCGCGTACGTGCACGGCTGGGGGATCCGCGTGTGGGCAGTCGCGTACGTCCTAATCGTCGGCGCGCTCGCCCTCGGCGCCTTCGCGCGGCGCGACCTCTGATCCGCGGTACCGGCGCGCGACCGCGAGCGTCCAGAGCATGACGACGAACGCGACGGCGTTCGGCACGACGATCGGGATGTCGCGCTTCGCGCTGCC
>DASXLN010000167.1:0-14296 GCA_036496165.1 Gaiellaceae bacterium
CAGAGGAACGCCTGCGTCAGCACGCGCTCGCCGGGATACCACTTGAACGGCACCGTCACGAGGTCGGCCTCGTGCCCGCGCACGCGCAACTGCGCGACGAGGTCGTCGGCGACGATCTCCGCGCCGCCGCGCTCGAACGGCCCCTGTGGCAGGCAGACGGCCAGTCTCACCAGCGGGATTCCAGCTCGTCGACGCGCCGCCCGAGGTCGTCGACGAGCCGCAGCAGCGCGTCGTTGACGATGCGCTGCTCGGCGAGGGCGGGCTCGACGTACCAGCGCATGAGCTTGCGGAGCACCCGCTTCGCCTGGAACGCCGCCCAGCCCTTCGGGCCCGGCCG
This sequence comes from Gaiellaceae bacterium, assembly GCA_036496165.1. Classification (GTDB taxonomy): domain Bacteria; phylum Actinomycetota; class Thermoleophilia; order Gaiellales; family Gaiellaceae; genus Palsa-739. The sequence goes on from DASXLN010000167.1 coordinate 338, forward strand.
GCGCTCGAGCGGCTTGTCGGCGCTGACCGGCCAGAACCGCTCCGCGAGCCCTCGCGTCGAAGCGACGTCGCGGGAGCCGCGATCGACGGCCTCGACCAGCCGCGCGTACACCTCGTCGACGGAAAGCTCCCGGACTTCGCGCATCGCGCGAAGTCTAGGGATGGGGTGTTACGGACTCGTGAGCCTCGCACGGGCCGCATCGACCAGGAGGTGGACCAGATCCTCGAAGTCGACGGTCGGCGTCCAGCCGAGCTGCCGACGGGCCTTCGACGCGTCGCCGACGAGGTGGTGGAGCTCGGCCGCGCCGCGCATGAGCGACTCGTCCACGCGCACGTGCTCGTGCCAGTCGAGGCCGACGCGCGCAAACGCGAGCTCGACGATCTCCTGGACCGTGTGCAGGACGCCCGTGGCGACGACATAGTCACCGGGCTCGTCCTGCTGGAGCATGAGCCGCATCGCCTCGACGTAGTCGCGCGCGTAGCCCCAGTCGCGCTGCGCGTGCAGGTCGCCGATCGCGAGCTCCTGTTCGAGGCCGAGCGAGATCGCCGCCGCCGCGTGCGCGACCTTGCTCGGGAGGAAGTCGGTCGGCCGTCGCGGCGACTCGTGGTTGTAGAGGATCCCGCAGCTCGCATGCAGCCCGTACCGCCGGCGATACGAGCCGACGATGAAGTGGCCGTACGCCTTCGCAACGCCGTACGGCGTCACCGGATGGAGCGGCGTCTCCTCGGTCTGCGGCACGTCGGTCGGCTCGCCGAAGATCTCGCTCGACGATGCCTGGTACATGCGGATCGTCGGATCGACCGCGCGAATGCCCTCGAGGAGCGCCGTCACGCCGACCGCGGCGAACTCCGCCGTGCGCACCGGCTCCTGCCACGACGCGGGCACGAACGACGGCGACGCGAGGTTGTACACCTCTCGCGGCGCGTGCTCGTGCAGCACGCGCCCGAGCGCGGCCTCGTCGAGGAGGTCGACGTGCAACAGCTCGACGCCGGCGGCGAGGTTGTCGTACCGCGCGTCGGCGCGCGGCACGATGCCGACGACCTCGTACCCGCGTTCGAGCAGCGACTCCGCGAGATACGAGCCGTCCTGCCCGCCGACTCCCGTGATCAGTGCCTTCATCCGAGATCCCGCTGTCGCGGCAGCGGAGTACGCATGTCGATGCGTCCGTCCGCGTCAAACCAGAGCGCGTAGCGCATCACTGGTGCAGTCCCCGTACGTACGTCCACGCGTCGCTCAGGCCCAGCGAACGCAAAGCCACGATCACGAGCCCGTACACGAGTGCGCCCACGATTGCCGCCGGGACGGGCGACAGCGCGAGCGCGAGCGTGCCGAACGCGAGCGCTGCCGCAGCACCGACGGCGAGCGCCAGCCGCGCGAGCCCGGCAAGCGCGATCTCGAGCGTTCGCGGCGACACCGTCCACATCAGCCCGAGGAAGATGACGAGCGTCGAGATGCCGATGGCGACGGCGATGCCGGGCAGCCCCCACGCGGCGCGCAGACCGATGCCGAGCGGAATGCACACGCCGAAGCCGACCGCGCCGAGCGGGAACAGCGTCCACCGCTTCTCCGCGACGAAGACGAGCGGGAACGTCACCGCGAATCCGACCCACGCGAGCATCCAGGGCGCGAAGTAGACCACGAGGTGGCCGAGCTGCTGCCCGACGCCGCCGCTGTATGCGCTGCCGAGCACGACGCCGACGATGCGCCCGCCGACAATCGCGAACACGCCGGCAGCGAGCCCGACGATCGAGAGGCTCACCCAGGCCGCATGCACCACGTGGCGCGCCGCAGCATCGGGATCGATCCCGCGCCGCGTCAGCGGCGCCGACGAGATGAGACCGACGGAGAACGCCGTCGCGCCGACGAGCGTCGACGCGGCGAGGTAGGCGTACGAGAAGCTCGTGACGCTCCCGACGCCGAGGTGCGCGGAGAATCGAAGCCCGAGGAGGTAGCAGCCCTGAAGCGCGACCGGCACCGACGCTCCCTGGACGAGGTGCCACAGGCGAGGGCCGATCGCGAGCCGCTCCGGACGAGCGCCGGAGAGCGCGCGGCGGCGCCAGAGCGCCGCCGTCGGCACGGCGATCGAGACGACCGCGTTCGCGCCGAGCCCCCAACCGAGCGCGACGATCCCATGCGAGCTCGCGAGCGCCGCGAAGACGACGAGGCCGATGAGGCCGCCGCAGGCGAAGCCGGCCGCTGCGATCCCGTAGCTGTCGAGGGCGGCGAGAGCGGACGCGGCGAGGGCTGCGAGCAGCTGCCCGAACGCGGCGGGGACGAGGACGACGAGCGCGCGCGCGGCGATGTGCGATGCGCGCGGCGGCAGGTTCCCCGTGAGGAGGTCGCCGATCTGGTGGCGCAGCAGGGCGACGAGGACGGACACGGGGACGGCGAGACAGAGATACGCGACCGCGTAGCTGCGAATCTCGCCGCCGAGCCGTCCGGCGGCGGCCGCCCGCGTCAGGTCGGGCACCACCACCATCCGGAACGCCTGTGCCGCGAAGACGAGAACGAGGTAGACGGCGTACGCGCTGAGGAAGCCGTCCGTCTCGGCGTTGCGGCCGAACTTGCGCGCGAGCAGCGCGCCGGCCCCCGCAGCCGCGAGCGCGACGACGACCTGGGCCAAACCTGTGAGCAGGCCGCTTCGCAGTGCTGACCGGCGGGGCACCCAGCTACCCTAGGGCGCGGTGCGGATCGTCGTCACGGGTGGAGGTGGGTTCCTCGGTTCACACCTCGTCGAGCGGCTACGCGAGCGCGGCGACGACCCCTTCGTTGCCCGACGCGCCGACTACGACCTGACGCGCTGGGACGACGCCGAGCGACTCTTCCGCGATGCACGCCCGGAGCTCGTGTTCCATCTCGCGGCCGAGGTGGGCGGCATCGGTGCGAACCGCTCGAATCCCGGCCGCTACTGGTACGCGAACCTCATGATGGGCGCGCACGTCCTCGAGCTCGGGCGCATCCACGACGCCGGCAAGATCGTCGTCGCGGGAACGGTCTGCGCGTACCCGAAGTTCACGCCGGTGCCGTTCAGCGAGGACGACCTCTGGAACGGATATCCGGAGGAGACGAACGCGCCGTACGGTGTCGCGAAGAAGTCGGTGCTCGTCGGCGCGCAGAGCTATCGCGCGCAGTACGGCACGAACGCGATCTTCCTGCTGCCCGCGAACCTGTACGGGCCGCGCGACAACTTCGACCTCGAGACCTCGCACGTCATCCCCGCGCTCATCCGCAAGATGGTCGAGTCGCGCGACGACGTCGTGCTGTGGGGCGACGGCTCGCCGACGCGCGAGTTCCTCTACGTCGACGACTGCGCCGACGGCTTGCTGCTCGCGGCCGAGCGCTACGACCAGCCGGACCCGGTCAATCTCGGAACGAGCGAGGAGATCTCGATCCGCAATCTGGCGGAGCTCATAGCGGAGCTCACCGGCTTTTCCGGTGAGATCCGCTGGGACGCATCGATGCCGAACGGGCAGCCACGCCGTCGGCTCGACGTGTCGCGCGCGAAGGAGCTCTTCGGCTTCGAGGCGCGGACGCGACTGCGCGACGGGCTCGCGCGGACGATCGACTGGTACCGCGCGTCGCTCCCGGTGGCGGGTTGAGCGCGTTCGAAGCTCGCCTCGCCGAGGCCCCGCGGCTGCTCGCGCGAGTCGCGGCGATCCGCCCCCTCTACATCCTCTCCGGCCTCGTCGCGGTCGAGTGGCTCGTCACGCTCGGTGTCGCCGCCACCGTGCGACACAACGGCTGGCTGTACTACCAGGGCGGGGACCAGCTGTGGCACTACGTCACCGCCTGGGTGATGGGACACGGACGGCTGCCGCACACGTCGGTCGGCTACGCGTGGGCGGTCGTGCTTCTTCCGTTCGCACTCATCGGCGGGCCGAACCTCGTCGCGCCGCTGCCGTTCATCGTGCTGCTCAACGTCCTCGTGCTCATGCCGGTGGCGCTGCTCGCTTCCTACGGGATCGGCCGGCGCATCGGCGGGCGGCTCTTCGGCTACTGGGTCGCCGGTCTCTGGATCCTCGTGCCGCTGATCGGGATCAAGTACACGGACGCCGGCTACCACCAGCGGTACACGGAGCTGTTGCTCCCGCAGTCGCTCGGACTGACCGCGATGTCCGACTTCCCGTCGATGGTGGCGAGCATCGTCGCGGCGTACTTCGCGGTGCGCGCGGTGCAGGACGACGATCCGTGGGACGGCGTGTTCGCGGGCCTTCTGGCCGGCATCGCACTCGGGATCAAGCCGTCGAACGCCCCGCTCCTCGTCGGCGTCGGCCTCGCGCTCGTGGCTGCGCGACGGTGGCGATCGATCGCCTCCTTCTCGGCGGGCGTCGCACCCGGACTGGTCGCGCTTGCGGTCTGGAAGGCGCGCGGCGAGGGCAACTTGCCCCTCCTGCACAGCAGCGCTCCCGGCGCTCACGCCGCTCCGATCATCGCCGCCTCGTTGAACATCACCCGCTACGTGCATCCGAGCTGGAGCTACTTCTCCGCGCAGCTGCACGACATCGAGCAGCACTTCTGGAGCCTCCGCGTCCTCGAGTGGCTCGCGATCGCCGGAACGATCGGCCTGCTGCGCCGATCGCGGCCGCTGGGATTGCTGTTCGGTGGCTGGTTCTTCTGCACGCTCTTCGTCAAGTGGGCGACTCCGGGCCGCGGCACTGTCGCCGACTCCGACCTCCTCCGACAGACGATTCCGACGATTCCGGCGGCGCTGCTCCTGATCGCCGGCGTGCTCCTCCTCTTTCCCGGCCTCCCGCAACGGCTTCACCGCCCCGCTCCCGCTCCGTGGTTGACCCACCGTGTCCGCGTCGGTCTTGCAACCGCACTCGTCGTGCTCTTCGCGGTCGTGCCTGCGGCGCTGGCGGTGGGGCTGCCGGTGCTCTCGAAGACCGACACGATCTCGTACTACACCCAGACCGGCGTCAGTCTCTCGGCGCCGTTCCCGGTCGACGCGAGCTGGCGGCCGACGGTGACGGTCGCAGCTGGCGGAACGGCCCGCATCGCCTGGACACGACTGGCGCCGCTCGGCGGAGTGATGGACTACAACGTGCTGCGCGCTCCGGCGAAATCGACGTTCGTCTGCGACGCCACCGGCGGCGGTGCGCAATGCCGGCTTACCGGAGCCATCGTCACCGCGACGCGCGGCACGAGCTTCGTCGACCATGTCGGGCCGGGCCGTTGGACGTACCAGGTGGCTGCAGTGGCGAGCTGGATCAACGATCCGGCCGCCGGCAACATCTACGTCGCCGGCCCGCCGGTCACCGTCACCGTTCGGTAGCGCCGGCCTGCAGCTGCTCCTCCAGCAGCGCGAGCCGCTGCGCGAGCAGGACGTTCTGGTCGGAAAGACGCGAGATCACCGTCGAATAGTGGAGCAGGACGGCGAGGATGAAGAGGATCCCGACCGCGAAGAGAACAGCCGGTGGATATCCGCGCACGCCGACCCAGCCGGCGATCGTGTTCAGACCGCTGCGCCATGCCGAGAGTGCGGTGAGCGTGATCCCAGTCGCGAGCCAGAGCAGCGCGTAGCGCTCCCGCAGCCGGTGGCTGCGAATCAGCTCGAGCACGACGAGCACGAGCGTGAACGACGCGATCGCACCGGCGATCGAGACTGCGAGCGGAGTCATTCGGCGTCCTCCTGCGGAACGACGTTGCGACGGAACAGCCCGACGAAGATGGCAAGCAAGACCTTCACCATGTAGTAGATCGAGCGAAGGGTGGTGATCGAGGAGCGTCCACCTTCGCGCTCCCGCATCGAGACCGGCACCTCGCGCAAGCGCAGGCGATGCCGGAACACCATCACCGTCGCCTCCACCTCGGGATAGTCGTGCGGGTAATCGCGCGCGAACAGCGCGATCCCCTGACGGTTCAGCGCCTGGAAGCCGGACGTCGTGTCGGTGACGCGCTGGCCGACGATGCGCGACACGATCACGGCGAGCAGGCGGATGCCGATGCGGCGGGTGCGCGACGACCGATAGCCGGAACCGACCGCGGCGAAGCGCGAGCCGACTGCGATGTCCGCTTCACCGCGAAGCACGGGCTCGATGACGAGCCCGAGCTGCCGCGGGTCGTGCTGGCCGTCGCCGTCCACTCGGACGGCAAGGTCGTAGCCGTGCTCGAAGGCGTAGCGAAAGCCCGTCTGCACGGCGCCGCCGATGCCGAGGTTGAACGGCAAGCGGAGGACGCGGGCGCCGCTCGCGGCGGCAACTGCGGCGGTACGGTCGACGGAGCCGTCGTCGACGACGACGACGTCGAGACCCGGATCGAACGCGCGTAGCTCGGCGATGACGCCGGGGAGCGCATGCTCCTCGTTCAGCGCAGGCACGATCGCGACCCGGCGCAGCTCCGACAGCCCGGAGAGGCTCGCCGCCGGGGCGGCGGTGAGAACGGTTTCAGACACCGGCGGTCACCGGCGCCCGAAGGCCGAGCAGGTCCAGCAGCCGGCGAGCGCGATGCGGATACGTGTGCTCGTCCAGCACCCGCTCGCGTGCACGGCGGCCCATCTCCTCCGCCTGCGCGGGATCCGCGAGCAGCTGGCCGTACAGCGCGACAGCCTCGTCGACGTCGCCGGCGATGCGAAGCTCGCGCTCCGGCTCGAACCACCGCTCGACCCCGTTCAGCGGGTTTGACACGATGGCCGCGCCACAGGCGGCTAGCTCGAACAGCCTGCACGTCGACGACGCGAACGTGTCGGCATGCGCCCGCCGCGTGACGTTGAGGTTGATGCGCGCGGACGAGATCGCATGCGGGAAGACGTTGAACGGAACGCGGCCGACCATTCGCGCCCGGCCGATGTCGCCCCGGTAGTCGTAGCCGCCGACCGCGAAGTCGACCTCCTCGAGCCGCCGGCTCGGCTCGCCGATCAGCTCGCGCATCCAGTCCTGCCGGAACTTGTCGGAGTGGCCGTAGAAGAAGACGTCCATCTCCTTTTCGACGTCGTGCGGCCGGAAGAGCTCGGGGTCGGCCGCCCAGTGCACGGTCTCCGCCCGGCGCGCTCCCAGCTCGCGCACGCGCTCGAGGGCGCCTTCCGAGTTCCCGACGACGAGGTCGTATTCGCCGGGGTCGGCGCCGACGTAGTAGTTGAACCCGCTCGTGTCGGTGCCGCCGTACTCGGGGAGGCTCATCGGCAGGTCGCCGTCGTAGTAGACGACGGGGACGCCGAAGCGCTCGCGCAACGCGGTCGGAATGCCGCGGACGTGCGCCATCGGGACGGTGAAGACGACGACTGCGTCGACCCCACCCTCGCGCTCGATCACCTGCTCGAGATGGCGGCGCCACCGCGGCGTCACGTAGCGCCACACCGCCTCGCGCACGGCGCGGTCGGCGAGCGTGTCGCCCGGATCCTCCTCGGAGCGGCGCACGAACTCCTGCCGCTGCACCTTCGCGACGAGGCCGCGCGCGGCCGCGAACGCCTCGGCCTCGCGGTACAGCGGGTTCGGCGCCGTCCGCCACCAGGGCGACTCGACCGCGCGCCCGCGGTAGGTCGTCACGATCAAGTCGGTCCCGGCCTCGGCCATGCCCTTCCAGAGCTGCCACCACGCGGGGGTGCAGCCGTACCGGAAGTCGAGATCGGCCGCCGACGCGACCGCGAGCACCTTCGGCGGCTTCATCGCTCGAATTGTGTCAGCGGGATCTGAAGGATCAGTAAGCGCCGCGGCGGGCGGCCACAGCCGGCAGCGTCTTGGCGAGGATGGAGATGTCGAGCCAGATCGACCAATTCTCGAGGTAGTAGAAGTCGAGCCGGACGAGATCGTCGAAGCTCAGGTCGATGCGGCCGGACACCTGCCAGAGGCCGGTCATCCCGGGCAGCACGAGGTAGCGCTTGCGGTGCCAGTCCTCGAGCTGGACGTAGTCGCGGAGCGGGAGCGGCCGTGGTCCGACGAGCGACATCTCCCCCCGCAGCACGTTCAGCACCTGTGGCAGCTCGTCGATCGAGTACCGGCGCATCACCTTGCCGACGCGTGTGACGCGCGGGTCGTCCTTGATCTTGAACAGCGGCCCCGACGCCTCGTTCGAGCCCTCGAGCGCTGCCTGGCGCAGGTTTGCGTCGACGTACATCGAGCGGAACTTGAACATCCCGAACTCCCGCTCGGCGAGACCGACGCGGCGATCGCGGTAGAAGACGGGCCCCGGCGAGTCGAGCTTCAACGCGATCACGAAGACGATCCATACGGGCGCCGCCGCCAGGATCATCGCCGAGCTGACGACGACGTCGAACGCACGCTTCAGCGCCCAGTCCAGCCCGGCGAACACGGGCGGCCGGAGCTCGAACAGCGGCACGCCCTGACCGGGAACGTACTCGCCGCGCTGCGTGAGCAGCTCTGCCGTCGTCGGCGCGATGCGCACCTTGACGCCACACCGATGCGCATCCTCGACGAGGTCGAGCAGCGCCTCTTCCTCGAGCCCGACGCTGCTCACGATCAGCTCGTCCGGCTTCTGCTCGCGCAGCACCTGCACAAGGTCGACGAGGTCGTCCGGCGTTAGCACGCCGACGAAGTCGTAGTCGATGCCGCTGCGCCCGCGGCCGATCGCGCGGCGAAGCGGGTCGAGCCGCTCCGGCTCGCCGACGAGGAGCGCGCGCCGGCGCACGCCGGCAACGCGCCACAGGTCGGCGGTGACGAGCTCGTAGCTCGACCGCGTCAACCCGATGATCACCACCGCGAGCACGAAGGCGGTCGCGTACAGACCGAACGTGGAGTGCTGATAGCCGGTGCCGACGGAGAACGCGACGGTGATGACTGTCACGAGCAGCAGCGAGGAGACAAGGCGACCGGCCCCCGCCCGCCGTTCACGCGGTGCGTACAGGCCGGCGCGCCAGAAGACGAGCACGGTGATCACCATCAGGAACGGGAGCCAGTTCTGCTCCGCGTCCCACGGCAGTCCCCAGAGGATCGGCCGGTCGCCGTAGTAGAGCTCGCGCAGAATGAGCGCGAGGTAGAGCGCGCCCGCGAGCCCGGCGAGGTCGATGACGACGAGCGCCGCGACGCTGACCAGCCGCCGCCCCAGCGCGCGAACCTGGATCCGGGACGGAAGGACTGGTGCAGAGCGGATGTCGGCGGCGGGAAGGTCCGCCCCGGCACCGCCGCCCGATTCGGTGCCGACAACAGGCTTGGTTGCCACGAGACCGCAGTCTAGTCCGGTGGCTTACGGCGGCCGAGTATCGCGAGCGACGCGCCGAGAGCGAACCGCCGGCGGGCGTCGAGCAGGTCGTAGTCGTGGAAGTACGCATGCAGGTACCGCGGCAGCGGCCGCAGCACCGCCCGCGCGAGCGACCCGAGCGAGTGCGTCGTCGGGAGGACGCCGTCACCGGGTGGACCGGTGCGCGGCGTGCAGTCGACGAGGCCAAGGTCGGCGACGGTCGCACGCACGGCCTCGTCGGTGTACCAGCCGCCGCCGCAGAAGTAGCGCGGCTCGAGGCCGCGCGCACGCATCCACTCTGCCTCGCGCCGGACCCGAGCCGCGGGGTCGCCGCCCGACGGCCGCGCGTGGGTGGGGCTCGTCCAGTGCGTGTGCAGCCCGACGGGTGCCCGGTCCGCCGCGGATCGCGCACGCGCGAGCCACGGCTCCTCCGCCTCGCCGAAGTCCGGATCGGGCGGCCGGATGAGTGCGATCACGTCGAAGCCGCCGGGCCTGCGCCGTTGCAGGCGATCGAAGCGCGCCCACGCCTCGTCGTCGAGCGGGCGCTCGACGTGACAGGACACCACGACGGACGGTGAAGGCAGACTGTTCCCCATGTGCGGGATCTGCGGACTCTATTCGCCGTCCGGCGCTCCGCCTCCCGCCGTGGTCGACGCGATGCGCGCGCGCATCCGGCATCGAGGCCCCGACCAGGGATCGACCGATGCGTTCGGCGCGTGCGTCCTCGGCCACCAGCGCCTGCAGGTCCTCGATCCCGAGCTCGGCTACCAGCCGGTGGCGAACGAGCGCGGTGACGTCGTCGCCGTGTTCAACGGCGAGCTGTACAACTTCCCCGATCTCCGCCGCGACCTCGCTGCGCGAGGCCACGAGGTCCGCGGCCGCGGCGACACGCCCGTCATCCCGCACCTGTACGAGGAGTACGGGCCGGCGTTCGTCGAGCGCCTGGAGGGGATGTTCGCGATCGCGCTGTGGGACGCGAACGAGCAGCGGCTCCTGCTCGCCCGCGACCGGCTCGGCAAGAAGCCGCTCGTGTGGACGCGGCTCGACAACGGGACGCTCGCATTCGCGTCCGAGGTGAAGGCGCTGCTGGCGGTGCCCGGCGTGCGGCGAGAGCCGGACCTCGTCGCGCTCGATGCGTATCTCGCACTGCAATACGTGCCCGGCGCGCGCACCGGCTTCGACGGGATCCATCGGCTGCCGCCGGCTTCGGTGATGCTCGCCGACGCAGCCGGCGAGCGCGTCGAGCGCTACTGGCAGCCGCGGGCGCAGGTCGAGCAGCTCTCCGATGAGGAGTGGCTCGAGCGCGTGCGCGACGAGGTCGGCGCCGCCGTACGTGAGCGGCTCGCGTCCGACGTCCCGCTCGGCGCGCTGCTTTCGGGCGGCATCGACTCCGCACTTGTCGTCGCGCTCATGGCCGAAGCAACGTCGCAGCCGGTGCGCACGTTCACCGTCGGCTTCTCCGACGACCGCTACGACGAGCGCGCGTACGCGCGCTCGGTCGCACAGCGCTACGCGACGGAGCACGTCGAGATCGTCCTCGAGCCGGACGCGGCAGCGACGCTGCCGCGTCTGGCGGAGTCGTTCGACGAACCGCTCGGCGACGACGCAGCGCTGCCGCTCTTCCTCATCTGCGAGGCGGCACGCAACGAGGTCACCGTCGGGCTCGTCGGCGACGGCGGCGACGAGTCGTTCGCCGGGTACGAGCGGTACGCGGCGACAGCGCTCGCCGAGCACGTGCCGAGGCCCGTCGCGAGTGCAGGCGCGAGCGTGCTGCGCCGCCTTCCGGCCGGCCGGCGCGAGCGCCGCTCGCCCGTCTTCCGCGCCGCGCGCTTCTTCGAGGCGGCGGCGGTGCCGCGCGCCGAGCGGTACGGGCGGCTCATGCAGGTGTTCACCCTGCAGGAGCGGGCCGAGCTCTGGAGCACGCCGGCGAAAGACCGCATCGGCGCGCTCACCTCGGCGGGCTTCCTCCTCGGCGCGCCTCCCGCGGAGGGAACCACCGGGCTGCAGCTGCTCGACCTGCAGACGTATCTCCCCGGCGACCTACTGCCGAAGTCGGACATCGCGTCGATGGCCCACTCGCTCGAGCTGCGGTCGCCGCTCCTCGACCGCCGCGTGGTCGAGCTGGGGCTGTCGCTCCCCGACTCGCTCAAGCAGGAGGGGCGCACCGGCAAGGTGGCGCTGCGGCGCGCATTCGCCGCCGAGCTCCCCGCCGAGGTGGCCGGCCGCGGCAAGAGCGGCTTCGCGCTCCCGCTCGCCGACTGGTTCCGCGGCGAGCTGCAGCCGCTCGCGCGCGAGCTGCTGCTCGACGAGCGCGCGCGCGCACGCGGGTGGTTCCGGCCCGAGGCGGTCGAGCGACTGCTCGCCGAGCACGCCGCCGGGCGAGCCGACAACGGCCACCGCCTCTGGACGCTGACGATGCTCGAGCTCTGGCAGCGCACGCACGTCGAGGCGGCCGTCGCGGCGCCCGCGTGAGGGTCGTCCATGTTCATCGCATGCGCGGGATCGGCGGCAGCGAGCGCCATCTGCTGACGCTGCTTCCGGCGCTCGCCGAGCGCGGCATCGAGCCGGTCTTCGTCGGCCTCGACGACCCGGCGTGGAACCCCGCCGACTTCTACGACGCGCTCACCGTGCCGGCGGTGCGCATCCCCGCGCCGCGCGACCTCGATCCCCTGCTCCTGGCGCGACTCGTGCGCGAGCTTGGCGCCGACCTCGTGCACACGCACCTCGTGCACGCCGACCTGTACGGCGGGCTCGCGGCGCGTCTACGCGGCACCGCGCTCGTCTCGACGAAGCACAACGACGATCCCTTCCGTACGGGAGCGTTCCGGTTCGTCGAGCGCGGCCTCGCCCGTCTCGCCGATCGCGTGATCACGATCTCCGACTCGCTGCGGCGCTTCACGATCGAGCGCGTCGGCGTTCCCGCGGCGAAGGTGGAGACGATCCACTACGGCCTCGACGAGCCGCCGGCGCCGTGGGGGGCCAACCCGCCCGACGACGTTTCCGCGAATGCGCGCATCGTTCTCTCAGTCTCTCGCCTGACGCAACAGAAGGGCATCGACGTCGCCGTGCGTGCGCTGCCGTCGCTGCCCGGCGACGTCGTCCTCGTCGTGCTCGGAGAGGGACCAGAGCGCGCCGCGCTCGAGGGGCTCGCGCGCGAGCTCGGCGTCGCCGAACGCGTCGTCCTGCCCGGACGCGTGCCGGACGTGGCCGCGTGGCTTCGCCGCGCGACCGTCTATGCGCAGCCGGCGCGGTGGGAGGGCTTCGGCCTCGCTGTTCTCGAGGCGATGGTCTGCGGACTTCCGGTCGTCGCGACAAGCGTCAGCTCGTTGCCGGAGCTCGTCGCGAACGGCGATACCGGTGTGCTCGTTCCTCCGGACGACCCCGACGCGTTCGCGCGCGGCCTCGCGCGGGCGTTCGCAGAGCCGCAGCTCGGGCCGGCCGGCCGGGAGCGAGCGCGGCGGGAGTTCTCGGTCGCGCGCATGGCCGACCGCACGGCCGCGCTCTACAGGACCCTGCTGAGCGCGTCCTCGTAGAGCAGCTCGGTCCGCTCCGTGCAGAACGCCTGCAGGAAGCGGATCAGCGCTCGGCTGCGCCCCGCCTCGCCCATCGTGCGCGCAAGCATCGGGTCGGAGGCGACACGGACGATGGCGGCCGCGAGCGGCTCCGCCTCGCCCGGCGGCACGAGCACCCCCGTGACGCCGTCCTGCACGATCTCGCCGAGGCCGCCGATCGACGCGGCGACGACGGGACGCGCACGCTCCATCGCCTCGAGCGCGACCATGCCGAAGCCCTCTCCCATCGACGGGACGACCACGACGGCGGCGTTCTCGATCGCGGTCTGGATCGGCGTGACGTGGCCGAGGAACCGCACGGCGTCGGCGACGTCGAGCTCGCGCGCGAGCGCACGCAATGCCGGCTCGAGCGGCCCGCGCCCGGCGATCTCGAGCTCGAGATCCGGCACGTCCTTCCGCGCCTGCGCGAACGCGCGCAGCAGCACGATGTGCCCCTTGATCGGGATGAGCCGGCCGACGCAGAGCAGCCGCGGGACATCGGCGCGGTACGGCGGCGGCTCGCCGTCGGGCTCGATCCCGTAGTGGACGATCTCGAAGCTCTCGCCGTCGAACCCCTCGACCTCCTCGAGGTAGCGTGCGAGACCACGAGAGATGGCGATCTCGACGTGCGCGAGGCTCGCCACCGCGCGATCGGCGAGGCCGAAGTACGGCATCTCGCGGAACTCGTTGAAGCCGTGCTTCGTCGAGAAGCGCACCGGGACACGGGCGACAGTACCCGCGAGCAAGCCGTAGGTCTCCGCATGCACGAGATGCGTGTGCAGGATCGCGGGGCGGTTGCGCACGATGTACGCGACGAGCTGCCCGAACGCGATCGGGTCGACGTCGGCGCGGATGCGAATCGCGTCGAGCGGCACACCGCGCTCGGTCAGCGCGCGCGCGAAATCCCAGGCACCCGGCTCGTCCTCGTGCAACATAAGCATGCGGACGTCCCAGCCCCGCTCGCGCAGGCGCGGCAGGAGCGACAGCAGATGCGCCTCCGAGCCGGAGATGCCCGCGACCTTCTGCATGTGGATCACAGGGTTTCGCTTCACGACGCCACCAATCGTAGAAGCGCATCCGCCCAGGTCTCGACCGAGTGCTGCATGCGGACGCGCTCGCGGAGCTCGCGGCCGATCGCATGCCGCTCTTCCGGAGAGAGCGCGGCGAGCGCCTCGATGCGATCGGCCAGCGTCTCCGGACGCCCTCGCTCGAAGGCGAGCGGCGGCTCGATGCCGGCGAAGAGGCCGTCGAATGCCGGCTGCGACGCCACCACGGG
>DASXLN010000168.1:0-1920 GCA_036496165.1 Gaiellaceae bacterium
CATCTCGGGGAGCGACCGCGCCGCCTCGACCGCCTCTTCGACGGAGCCGGGGCCGGCGACCGCGACCGCGCGCATCGACCCGAGGTCCCGGATCTTCAGGACGAGCGAGCGCGTGTCGATCCCGGTGAGCGCGACGATGCCGCGCTCGTGCAGCCAGTCGGTCCAGACCGGCCCGCGCGCCTCGCGCATGAGCACGGCCTTCGCGTGCACGCGCCGCGACTCGGAGCGTGACTCGGCGACGCCGTAGTTGCCGATCATCGGCGCGGTGAAGCAGATGATCTGCTCGGCGAAGCTCGGGTCGGTGACGGCCTCCTGGTATCCGCTCATGCCGGTGGTGAAGACGGCCTCGCCTGCGGCGAAGCCGGTCGCGCCGACCGACTCGCCACGGAAGACCGTCCCGTCCTCGAGTGCGAGAAAGCCGGTCATGCGTCGTACGCCACTGCGCCGTTCGCGATCGTCATCGTCACTGCCCCGGTGAGCGTTGCGCCGAGGAGCCAGGAGTTGCGCGAGCGCGACTTGAACGACTCGACACTCCACTCCCGTCCGAGATCGAGAAGCACGAGGTTCGCTGCCGCACCGGCAGCGATGCGCGGACGGTCGATGCCGAATGCGCGCGCCGGGCCTGCCGACATCCGTTCGAGGAGCATCTCCAGCGACAGCAGCCCCGGTTGCACGAGCCGCGTGTACAGGACGGCGAACGCCGTCTCGAGGCCCGTGACGCCGAACGGTGCGGCTTCGAACGGAACGTCCTTCTCGTGCAGCGCGTGCGGCGCATGATCGGTGGCGATGCATTCGATCGTCCCGTCGCGGAGCGCGTCGAGCAGCGCGGCGCGATCGGTCTCTGCACGCAGCGGCGGGTTCATCTTCACGTTCGGGTCGAGCGTGCGCACCGCCTCGTCGGTGAGGACGAGATGGTGCGGCGTCACCTCCGCGGTCGCCGCGACCCCGGCGTCCCGCGCACGCCGCAGCGCCGCAACCGACTCGGCCGAGGAGAGATGGAGCAGATGGATCGGCTGCTCCTCGTATCCGGCGAGCGCGAGATCGCGCTCGACCATCACCGACTCGGCGACCGACGGGTAGCCG
The DNA here is from genome assembly GCA_036496165.1 of Gaiellaceae bacterium. Lineage (GTDB taxonomy): Bacteria > Actinomycetota > Thermoleophilia > Gaiellales > Gaiellaceae > Palsa-739. Next base: position 1,084 of record DASXLN010000168.1, read on the forward strand.
GTGAAGCCGAGCTCGGCCGCGACCGCGCCTTCGTGCACGTGCCCGTCGTGCGAGAGCGAGCGCTCCTCGCAGTGGAGCGCGAGCTTGCGTCCCGTGATCGACGAGTACTGGAGCGCGCGGCGCATCAGCCCCGCGGACGCGACGGGCACGCCGTCGTCGGAGAACGCGATCGCGCCGGCTGCGGCGAGCTCCGCCATCCCCGTGAGCTCGTCTCCGTGCTGCCCGCGTGTGATGGCTGCGAGGAACCCGACCGCGACCTCGGCCTCGCGGCCGGCGGTCTCGACGAGGGCGCCGAGCGTGGCGGCGGAATCGACGACCGGATCGGTGTTCGGCATCGCGAGGATCGCGCAGAAGCCGCCGGCCGCGGCCGCCTGTGTTCCGCTCGCGATCGTCTCCTCATCCTCGCGGCCGGGTGTGCGCAGGTGGACGTGCGGATCGACGAAGGCGGGCGCCAGCACGAAGCCGGCCGCATCGACGACGCGGTGCTCGTTCGTGTCGAGCCGCTCGCCGACCGCCGCGATCGTGCCGGCGTCGATGCGCACGTCGAGGACGGCGTCGATTCCTTCGACCGGATCGACGACGCGTGCGCCGCGAACCACGACGTTCTCGCCCGGCCGGTTCTTCGTGAAGAGCATCACGCCACCTCCGCCGCCGCGAGTGCCCGAACGCCGACCGGCCCTCCGGTCAGCACGTCGTAGAGGACTGCCATGCGGACGACGAGGCCGGCGCGCACCTGTGTCTCGACGAGCGCGTCGACCGAGTCGGCAACGCGCGAATCGATCTCGACGCCGCGGTTCATCGGCCCAGGGTGCATGACCTTCTGTCCCGGTCGCAGCC
>DASXLN010000169.1:0-3526 GCA_036496165.1 Gaiellaceae bacterium
GCCGACGACGGGATGACGACGTTCAACGGGGACCTCGCGAGCGGGAACGTCGCCGACTACAACCTCGTCATCCCCAACGGCTGCGAAGACGGCGAGGCGAACTGCAAGCCGATCAACAACCGGTACACCCAGTTCGACAACTTCCTCGCGAACGAGGTTCCGCGGATCGAGGCGTCGCCTGCGTTCGGCCGCGACGGCGTGATCGTCGTCCTGTACGACGAGGACGAGCGCATGGGCGGATTGGCGCCGAAGACCGGCCTGGCCGCGGGCGGGCACACGATCTGCTTCCTCCTCAGCCCGCTGCTCCAGCCGGGCGAGTACGCGACGCAGACGTACTCGTACAGCGTGCTCCGCACGATCCAGGACGGGCTCGGGCTCGCGCCGTACCTCGGCTCGGCTGCGACTGTGCAGCCGCTGCCGATCTCCTGGAAGTAAGTTTCTCGGGGATGCCCGAGTTCACGTGGGACGTGCTGCTTCCGGGCGAGGACCTGCCGCGCCGGCTGACGACGGATTACATCCTCAGCGAAGGCGAGGAGCTCACTCTCGACGGCCGCACGTGGCTGATCGAGGGGGTCGAGATCGACGACTCGATCGAGGAAGCGACCGGGATCGTCGCAGTGGTTCCGCCGCACGATCCGGTCTGAGGACATGCAACGAGCCAGAGGTGAGTCGCCGCATGACTCGCCTCTGGCTCGATTGCGCGCCGCAGTTTCTTGGACAGAGCTCCATCCGCATCGGAGCCCGTAGCGCGCTTGCACTCTCGATTAAGAGGCATCCGCGGAAGAGATCGGGAGCGGATCGGTGAGAGTTCGGTATGAGACCGCGGCGCCCGTCACCTGGAGGGAGAGCCGTCGGGCCGCCTTCCGGCGGCCCGACGTGCTCTTTCAGACTCGTTCCACGTCCCATCTGATCATGCCCGACACTCCTTCCGCAGGACGGGGGTCGGACGCCGCTACGAGCCGCAGTACTCGTTCTCGTAGGCGACCATCTCGGCATGCGTATCGCTGCCAAGGAAGTAGCCCGGGCCGGCCGAAGCCGTCGGGTTGCCGGAAGCGCCGTCGGCGCCGCTGGCGTGATTGGAGATGGCGAACAGGTGCCCGCCGCAGCTCTTGGTGCCGGGCACCGGGACCGGGCTGTTGGCAGCCGCCCCACTCGATGCCGCCACAAGCGCCGCCGCCACAGCGGCACACGAAACGAATGCCGTCTTCAACAACTCGCTCACATCCTTCCTCTAGCCCGACGACATGCGTCGAGCGCCGCAGTTGGAATCACCTTGGGACAGGAGGATGTATTGGACAAGCCCCAGGAGGGTGATCTCGATGCCTCGTTCGAGTGAAGATCCTCAGCCCGGTGGCGCAGGCCGTTGCGGCAGCGGAGCGTCGTTCGGCGGAGGGAGCGTCTTCCCGTTGCGGAGGACGACCAGCGGTGTCGGCTTCGGCGGACCCGCCGGTGGCGTCGGAAGCGGCCTCGGGTTCGGCCGTCGTGCGGGGGGCGCCGGAATCGGCGGAGCGGTTCCGAACTTCGGCGGCGGAGGATTGGTGATCGCCGAGTCGACGAGATCGGCGAGGCCGGCGTCCTCGTCGAGACGCGGAACACCGAGCGCCGGCAATCCGAGCAGCTCCATCGCGGTCTTGGGGATGGACACGTGCGAGCACCAGCGCGAGTCGATTCCCGACTTGACGTGCCCGCCGAAGAGGAGCAGTGGGACGCGTGGGCCGTAGGCGAGCTGGACGTTGTCGGGCGTGTATTCGACGCACGGCGTGCGGACGTGGTCGTCCCAGCCGCCCCAGTCGTCCCAGGTGAGCATGAAGACGGTCGTCTCCCACAGGCCCTTGTCGACGACTGCGTCGACCGCGTGCCAAACGGCGTTCATGCCTTCGGTGACGTCGGCCGGCGGGTGCTCGTCGAGCGGCGGGTCGTGGTAGAGGAAGGAAAGCGCAGGGAGCCCGTTGGCGTGCACGTCGGTGACGAAGTCGCTCGACGCGCGGATGTTCCGCGATCGCCGCACCTGTTCGTAGAAGCCGATCGGGTACTTGTTCGAGGCGGCGTAGAAACGCCAGCTCTTGCGGTGCGCGCCGGCCAGACCGGGAAGCGAAGGCATGTCCCACACCGGTTGCTTGCCACTTCGCGACGGGTTCTTGAGCGTCGGTGACTGGCCTCCGACGATCAGCAGGTGGTTCGGCGTCGAGTTCGTGCCGAAGCCGGCGCAGTGGTTCTCGAGAAACGCTCCTGTGAGCGCCAGGTAGAGGTAGTACGGGATGTCCTTGGCGGTGTCGAACTGCGCATGCTCGCCGTGCGACGCACCCGTGAGCCAGTCGTAGTACGCGTGCCGGTCATGCGGCTGATCGTGCGCGGGCGGGTTCGGCGTGAGCGACCAGTCCGCCGCGACGTTCGCGCCGTACGGAGCGAGGCCGCGGAAGTAGTTGTCGACGGTGTGGTTTTCCTGGACAAGGATCACCACGTGCTCGACGGCCGGCATGGACGTGCTGTACCCAGATCGAGCCGAAGAGAGGCGCCTACCGGAGTCGAACCGGTGTACCAGGTTTTGCAGACCTGTGCCTAACCACTCGGCCAAGGCGCCCGAGGTCGCCCATCGTACCGAGGGCTATCCCAGCACTTCGTCGAGGAACGCGACCGCCCGCGTGAACGAGTCGATCCGGTTCGAGAGCTTCGCGATCGAGTGTCCCTCGTCCGGATACACGACGAGCTCGCACCGCACGCCCTTCTCGCGCAGCACGCGCGCGATCTCCTCCGACTCTCCCAGCGGCACCCGCGGGTCGTTCGCGCCGTGCTGGATGAAAAGCGGCGCGCGCATCGCGTCGACGTGCGTGATCGGCGACGCCTCGACGAGGAACTCCCGGTCGCGCTCGAGCGACCCGTACTCCCGCTCGCGCACGGCGCGCCGGTACGGCGACGTGTTCTCGAGGAACGTCACGAAGTTCGAGATGCCGACCGACTCGATCCCCGCCGCCCACAGCTCTGGCTGGAACGCGAGCGCCGCGAGCACCATGTAGCCGCCGTACGAGCGCCCGTACACGACCGCGCGCGAGCCGTCGATGTCCGGCCGCGCCGCGAGCCACGCGTGCAGCGACGCGAGATCGCGCACCGAGTCGAGCCGCAGCCGCACGTCGTCGAGATGCTCGTACCGCTTGCCGTACCCGGTCGAGCCGCGCACGTTCGGCACAGCCACCGCGTACCCGCGCGAGACGAGGTACTGCGCGAGCGGGACGTAATTCACGTGCCACTCCGGCACCCACTGCGCCTCCGGCCCGCCGTGCACCATCACGACCACCGGAAACGGCCCTCCGCCACCCGGCACGAACATGAAGACGGGAATGGACTCGCCGTCGAAGCTCTCGAACCGGTGGAGCTCCGGCTCGACGAGACCCGACGGCGCATCGACGGCCGTCAACTGCTTCAGCTCGCCATCCCAGAGCCACACGTCCTTCGGCCGCGTCGGCGACGAGAGCGCGAACGCGAGCTTCGACCCGTCCGGCGAGAACACCGGCGACTCGACGACGCCCCG
>DASXLN010000170.1:0-10425 GCA_036496165.1 Gaiellaceae bacterium
CGGCAGGTCCGGCGGCAGCGAGTAGACGTCGTGGCTCACGCGACGCCGCAGACGCGCTGCGCGACGAGCGCGTAGGTCTGCGCGGTGCGCACGAGCCCGTCGATCTCGAGGTTCTCGCCGAGCTCGACGTCCATCAGACCCGTCGACGTGCCGTAGTTGAGCGTCGGCACGCCGTACCGCGTCAGCGCGGAAGCGTCGCTGAACCAGCGCGTCACGTCGCGCTCCGGCTTCGAGCCGAACACCTGCTCGTGCACCGTGTCGACCGCTTGCACGAGCGGATGCGCTTCTTCTATCTCGGCGCCGGGCGCGGTGACGTAGACCTCCGCCTCGGCGTCGTTCGGCAGGCTGCGCACCATCTCGAGCACCTCGGCGCGCGCCACCGACATCGGCTTCGTCGGCGGAACGCGGACGTCGAGGAAAAGATCGGTGTGGTGCGGCGTCCTCGACGCGCGCCAGCCGAAGCCTCCGTCGATCGCACCGACGTTCACGATCGCCTTCGCGCCGCGATACGCGTTCGACGGGTCGTCCTCCCAGCGCGGAATCCATTTCTGCACGGCGGCTACGACGTCGTGCATGCGCAGGATCGAGTTCTCGCCGCGCTTGCCCTCGCTGAAGGCGGTGTGGATGAAGCCGCCGTGCACTCGAATGCGAACCCACAACGATCCGAAATGACCGAGCACGACCTTGCCCTCGGTCGGCTCGCCGAGGAGGCACATGTCCGCCACACCGCCGTGCGTGACGAGATAGCGCGAGCCGGCCGCGTAGCCGCGGTACTGCGCACCCTGCGCGTCACCGTGCTGCGCCTTCTCGATCTCGCCGCACACCGCCGCCACGAGGACGTCGCCGTGCAGCCGCACACCCGCGTCGCCGAGCGCGCGCAGCGCCTCGACGTAGCACGCGAGCGCGCCCTTCATGTTCGAGATGCCGAGGCCGTAGAGGCGGCCGTCGCGCTCGAACGCGTTCGGCTGGAAGCCGGGGACTGCTCGCAGCCACGGCTCGCGTCCGGAGTACGACGTGTCCATGTGACCGTTGAACATGAGGCTCCTGCCGCCGCCTTCGCCGCTCCGCGTTGCGAGAACGTTCGCGCGTCCCTCCTCGACCTGCTGCCATTGCACGTGCAGGCCGATCGCGTCGAGCGTGTCCGCCATCAGCTCCGCCATCGCCTGCTCGTCGCCGGTGAAGCTCGGCGTGCCGATCGCGCGGCTCGCCCACTCGACCAGGCGGTCGCGGTCGACGCTCACCATGCCTCGTACCCTCCGATGAGGTCGCCGGCGTCGACGCCGAGCTCGACGAGCAGCGCCGCGGCGAGCGACGACGAGTAGCCATGTGCGCAGACAAGGCACACGCGCTGGTCGGCGAGGTCGTCGGTCCGCCACGGCAGGACCGACAACGGGATGTGCTTCGAGCCGGGGATGACGCCGCTTCGCTCGCGCTCGTCGGCGGAGCGGGTGTCGACGAGCAGCAGTTCGGGATCGGCCTTCGCCTCCGCCGGCGTGTACCGCCTGATCCGCGACCGAGCCTCGGCGAGCACCACGTCTATCCGCGACGGAATTGCGGCAGCACCTTCTCGCCGAACAGACGGATCTGCTCGTGCCGGTTCGCGCCCCACAGTTCCAGCATCACGTGTGAGCATCCGGCGTCACGATATTCCTCGATCGCCTCGATGCAGTCGGCGGGCGTTCCCGCAATCGGCCGGCACTTGTCGAGGAGCGCGTCCGACACCTTCGCCTTGGCGGCGAGGCGGCCGCCCTCCTCCATCGCCTCGGCGACCGGGCGGATCTCGTCCTGCTCGATCCCGGCGAGGTCGAGGAGCGTGTCTGCGGCACCCTGGATGTTCTGCACCTTGTTCGCGAGGTACATCCCGGCGATCTCGCGCGCCCCGTCGCGGCCCGCGTCGCGGTCGGTCGCGTGGATCGAAGCCACGACGGTGCAGCCGACGTCGATGTCGAGGCCGACGTTCTCACGCGTGTAGCGGACGAAGTCGGGAGTCGTAATCGACGGTGTCAGGCAGCCATCCGCGATCTCGCCCGCGAGCGCCTGCATCTTCGGCGCCGTCGCGGCGACGTACACCGGCGGTATCTCGCGGGGCGCGTGCGCGTCCGCTGCGAGCGCGGGAACGTCGGCGCTCCACGTGTCGCCGTCGTACTCGAACCGTTCGCCGCCGAGCACGCCGCGCGCGATCGTCACGGCGTCGCGCATCGGGCCGAGCGTCTTCGTCGTCTGGGTCTTCGTGTTGTTGAGGAAGATCTTCGAGGTGCCGAAGCCGAGGATGAACCGGCCGGGGCCGGCGGCTTCCTGCACGACCCGGGCGTCCATCGCCGCCTGCACCGGATGGCGCGTCGACGCGGCGATGATCCCCCAGCCGATCGTCAGCCTCGTCGTCTCGCGCCCCATCAGCGCGGCCACGCCCGTCGACGAGCGCGCCTCCATCCCGTGCTTGCGCCACCAGGGGTAGGCCTCGGCCAGCCAGATCGTGTCCATGCCCGCGTCGTCCATCGCGCGCGCGGAGGCGAGCATCTCGTCGAGCGGCTCCATCGTCAGCTGCATGACGCCGATCCGGAACGGCGCTGCCACTACGAGCTGCGCGCTTCCTGCACCTGAGCGTCGAGCGCGGAGAGGACCTGCTCGACCTGCTGGTTCACGATCGGCTGCAGCACTCGCTGGCCCATCGACCCGACGGGGCCGGCGATCTTCACCTCGGCAGCCCACTTCATCGCGCAGCCGCCGCCCGACTCACTCAGGTCGAACGACGTCTCCATGTTCAGCATCGCGCCGACGCCGTTCCCCTTGATCGCCATTTTCGCGAACTCGGGCTCGCGCTCCTCGACCTTCGACATGTCGATCTTCATCTTCAGCCCGCCGAGGCCGAGCGGGATCTTCACGTGCGCCGTCCACCGCTTGTCGTCGTGGACGTCGAAGTTCTCCACGCCCGGCATGACCTTCGCCATCGCAGCGGGGTCGTTCAGCACCTGCCAGACGATCGCGCGCGGCGCGTCGAACATCTTCTCACCGGAGACGTTCACTGCAGGAGCTCCCACACCCGATGGTACGGGTTGTGGCTGCGCGTGACGATCGCGCCGGTCGCATCCTGGATCGCCGCGCAGACGGCATGGATGCCTGCGCCGCCGCCTTCACCCATCCCCTTCGTGCCGAGCGGAGTGAACGGCGAAGGGCTCTCGACGAATCCGGTGCGCAGCGGCGGCATGTCGAGCGCGTGCGGCACGTGGTAGTCGTAGAAGTTCGGTGTCAGCAGGTTGCCGTCCTCGTCGTACTCGAAGATCTCGTGCACTGCGGCGCCGAGCGCCTGCGCCGTCGCGCCCATCACCTGCCCCTCGACGATCTGTGGATTGATCCGCTTTCCACAATCGTCGACGGCGGCGTAGTCGACGATGTCGTAGTACCCCGTCTCCGGATCCACCTCGACAACGGCGACGTGGATCTGCGCCGCGTATGTCAGCGTCAGGTTCCCGAACTTCCGCTCGACGTCGGGCACCTGGAACGGCGGCCGGTAGACGTAGCGGCAGTTGAGCGTGACGCCGAGGTCCTCGGGCAGGCCGGCGTTGTTCGCATTGATGATCGCGCCGCACGCCATGAACGGGAGGAACGCGTCGTGGTTGTCCTTGATGCGAACGCCACCGTCCGCAAGCTCGAGCGCCTCCTCGGGAACGCCGCCGAAGACGGCGCCTGCGAGCTTCTTGATCTCGACCGCGAGCATGTCGGTCGCGCCCTTGACGGCGGAGAGCCCGGTGACCGCGAACTGGCTCGCGTACGTGCCGGAGAAGCCGGCGTGCGAGTTCCAGTAGCTGTCGTGGCCGGCTCTCACATGCACGTCATCCACGGAGCAGTTGAGGATCTCCGCGACGACCTGCGCCGCCGTGGTCTCGTGGCCCTGCCCCTGCGGCGTCGTCCCGAGCGTGACGACGATCTCGCCGAAGATGTCCAGCTTCACCGTCGCGACCTCGTTGTTGCCCGAGAACTGGAGCTCCGGGTTGATCATGCGCGACTGACCGAAGTTGTTCGTGCCCGAATCGAGGGTCGATCCGATGCCGACGCCGAGCTTCTTCCCACGTGCAGCTGATTCGCGGCGCCGCTCTTCCATCCCGTTCCAGCCGATGAGGTCGAGCGCGATGTCGAGCATCTGCGCGTAGTCGCCGGAATCGTAGATACAGCCGTTCGGCGTCTCGTACGGCATGTCCTCGGCGCGGATGTAGTTGCGCTTGCGCACCTCCACCGGGTCGAGCTGCAGCTCGCGCGCGACGATGTCGATGACGCGTTCCGTGAACCAGAGGTGCTGCATCCGCGAGTAACCGCGATTCGGCGAGACGGGCGCCTTGTTCGTCGCAACCTGCGTGAACTCGACGCGGATGTTCCGCCAGCGGTACATGCCCGGCGTGACCTGCGCCCAGATGACGCCGCCGAGCGGCTCGTAACGGAGCCACGCGCCTGCATCGTCGAGCGCCTTCGTGCGGAAGCCGAGCAGCGTCCCGTCGTTCTTGACCGCCACCTCGGTCTCACGGAACCAGCGCTCGTTGCCGTGCGACATCGACATGTGGAAGTCGGTGCGCCACTCCGTCCACTGGATCGGCCGGTTGAGCTTCCGCGCAAGTAGGCAGCAGGCGACGAGCTGCGGATGCGACGTGATCTTGGTGCCGAAGCCGCCACCGATGTCCTGCGTGACGAACCGGAGCTTGTCCAGCCCGGTGCGCATCGCCGGCCCCATCATGATCGCGGCGAACCCGGGGAACTGGTTGTTCGTGTGGATCGTCCACTGCCCGGTGCCGCGGTTGTACTCGACGAGCGCGCCATCGCATTCGAGCGGCGTTGAGTTGAAGCGGTGGAAGTGAAGCTCGTCGATCGTCACGACGCGGTCGGCCTCGGCGAACGCCGCGTCGAGGTCGCCCCATTCGTAGACGCCCTCCCACATGAGGTTCGCGCCCGCGTCGTCGTGCAGCACCGGCGCATCCGGCTCGAGGGCGCGGCGCCCGTCGACGAGAGCCGGCAGCGGCTCGTACTCCACCTCGACGAGCTCGGAGGCGTCGCGCGCGAGCTCGCGCGTCTCGGCGACGACCGCGACGACGGCCTCGCCGACGTAGCGAACCTTGCCGACCGCGAGCGAGAAGTCCTTGATCTGGCCGCCGGGCGCGCCCGCGATCTGGAAGAACGGATCGGTGACGGACGCGACCTCCTCGCCGGTGAGCGTCCCGTAGACGCCCTTGATCGACTCCGCCTTCGAGACGTCGATGGAGGTGATGTGCGCATGCGCGTAGGGCGAGCGCACGAAGTGGAGGTAGCCCATTCCGTGCCGCTTGACGTCGTCGACGAAGACGCCCTGACCCTGGGTCAGGCGCCTGTCCTCCTTGCGGGGAACGCTCTGGCCGAGCCGGCTCTTGCCGACCTCGACCTTCTCCGGGGCGATCGTCGTCACTTCGCCACCGACCTGACCGCCTCGACGATGTTCCAGTAGCCGGTGCAGCGACAGATGTTGCCCTGGAGCGCCTTGCGAATCTCCTCGTCGCTCGGGCTGGCATTCGAGCGGAGCAGGGCGGTCGCGCTCATGAGCATCCCCGGCGTGCAGTAGCCGCACTGGAGCGCGTGGTGATCGCTGAACGCCTGCTGGAGTGCGCTGAGCGTGTCGCCGTCGGCGAGCCCTTCGACGGTCTCGATCTCGCTCCCGTTCGCCTGAACGGCAAGGAGCATGCAGCTCTTCACGAGCGTGCCGTCGACGATGACGGAGCAGGCGCCGCAGTTGCCGGTGTCGCAGCCGATGTGGCTGCCGGTGAGGTCGAGGTCGTCGCGGAGGAAGTGGATGAGGAGCTTGCGCGGCTCGACGTCGCGCTCGTAGGTCGTGCCGTTGACGGTGACCGCGACGTCCATCAGCGCATCGCCTGCCTCGCGGCGCGCTCGGCGAGCACCTCGGCGAGATGCGCGCGGTACGCACTGGACGCGTGAACGTCCGACGGAGGATCGAGCTTTGCCGCGCGCACCGCGGCGCGGACATCGTCGGGAGACTCCGCTTCGAGCATGACCGGCACCGCGTCGACGCAGCCGAGCGCGATGCGCAGCGAGCCGTTCATGCTCGCGGCCGCGTTGGCGATGCACGTCCCGTCGACGCCGAGCGTGACCGCCGCGAAGCCGTCGCGCTTGCCGGCCGGGATCGTGATCCGCGTCAGAAGCTCGTTCTGGTGCACGGCGGTCATGTACACGCCGAGGAAGAAGTCCGCCGCCGGAACCGTGCGCTCTCCCGTCGAGCCGGTGATCGTCAGCTCCGCGCCGATCGCCGCCATCAGGGGCGGCAGGTGGTTCGTCGGGTCGTTCGAGCAGAGGTTGCCGCCGATCGTCCCGCGATTGCGCACCTGCACGTCGGCGATCCCCGAGCAGACCTCGCCGAGGATGGGACGCGCCCGCGACTCGGCCGAGGCGATCAGCTCGGTGTACGTCGTCATCGGGCCGATCGAGAGCGTGCCGTCGGCGCCGAGCTCGATTCCCTTCAGCTCGTCGAGGCCGTTGAGGTCGACGAGGACGTCCGGCGAGGCGGCCCGCGCCTTCATGACGTTGATGAGGGTCTGGCCGCCCGCGAGCGCGCGCGCCCCGTCGTTCGCCTCGAGGGCCGTCAGCGCCTCTGCGACCGACGACGGCTTGACGTACTCGACCTCGCGTAGAAGCACCTGGGCGATCCTACGGGCCGTCAGAACCGCTTTGCAAGCGGGATTTTATTTTTGATCCGCGAGCGCGGGCTCGGCGTGGATGCGCGACTTCCCCTCGCGCAGGCGGCCGCCGGCGCGGCCGGAGCGAACGGCGAGGATCTCGCCGAGGATCGAGACGGCGGTCTCGGCGGGCGAGTCGGCGCCGACGTCGAGGCCCGTCGGGCCTGAGATCCGCTCGAGGGCATCGTCCGAGAAACCGGCCTCGCGCAGCACGCCGCGGCGGCGCTCCTGGTTCCGGCGCGACCCGATCCACCCGAGGTAGAACGCGTCGCTCGCGAGCGCCCCCTCGACGATCGGCAGGTCGAACTTGTCGTCGTGCGTGAGGACGACGACGGCCGTCGAGGCGTCTGGCCGCACGTGCGCGAGCGCCTCCTCGGGCCAGTCGACGAGGATCTCGTCCGCGCTCGGGAGCCGTTCAGGCGTCGCAAAGCGCGGTCGCGCATCGGCGACCACCGTGCGCCACCCGAGCAGCTTCGCCGCAGCGCACAGCGCCTCGGCCGTGTCGATCGCGCCGTAGACGAACAGCCGCGGCGGCGGCCCGGAGACGTCGGCGAACACCGTGCGTCCCTCGAACTCGATCACGTGGCTGCGGCCGCGGCGCCGCGCCGCGACCTCGAGCACGGCGTCCTCGATCCGCTCGCCGACGCCTTCGCCGGCGATCACCGTCAGGACGACGTCGTCGTCCGTCTCGCGCAAGGGCTCGACGAAGACGTCGATCTCGCCGCCGCACGGGAGGCCGACGTCCAGCGCCATGTCGTCGGTGATCCCGTACGTCACGAGCCGCGGCACGCCGGTCTCGCGCACCTCCTGCGCGGCGAGGACGACGTCGCTTTCGACGCAGCCGCCGGAGACGGAGCCCTCGATGCCCCCGTCCTCCCGGACGACGAGCTTCGAGCCGACCGGCCGCGGCGCCGAGCTTCTCGTCGCCACGACCGTTGCCACGACATCGGTCATCGACCCAAATATGCCTTGCGGAGGTCTTCGTCCTCGCGGAGAGACGCCGCAGGGCCCTCGAGCACGAGCCGTCCGGTCGAGAGGACGTAGCCCCGGTCTGCGATCGAGAGCGACACATTCGCGTTCTGCTCGACGACAAGCATCGCGACACCGGACTCGTGCACCTGCTTGATGATCTCGAAGCTCCGCTCGACGAGGATCGGCGCGAGGCCCATCGACGGCTCGTCCATCAGCAGCAGCTTCGGCTTCGACATGAGCGCCCGCCCCATCGCGACCATCTGCTGCTCGCCGCCCGACAGCGTCCCCGCCAGCTGGCCGCGCCGCTCATGCAGCAGCGGGAACAGCTCGTACACGCGATCGAAGTCCTCCTTCTTTCCGCCGCCGTGGAGATAGGCGCCCATCTCGAGGTTCTCGAGCACCGTCATCGGCGCGAACAGGCGCCTGTTCTCGGGAACGATGGCGATGCCCTGGCGGATGCGGTAGCTCGTCGTCCGCTTCGTCACGTCTTCGCCGGCGAAGCGGACGGAACCGCGCCGCGGCGACACGATGCCGAGGATCGTCTTCAGCGTCGTCGACTTCCCCGACGCGTTCCCGCCGAGCAGGCACACGAGCTCGCCCTCGCCGACGCGCAGCGTCAATCCCTGGAGGATGTGGATCGCGCCGTAGTACGTGTCCACGTTCTCGATCTCGAGCAGCGCGCTCATTTCGTCGAGGCTGCCTTCGTTCCGAGATACGCCTCGACGACGCGCGGATCGGTCGCAACCTGCTCGAAGGTGCCTTCGGCGATCTTCACGCCGTGGTCGAGCGCGACGACGCGGTCGGAGATGCCCTCGACGACATGCATGTCGTGCTCGATGACGAGGATCGTGTAACCGCCCTCGTCGCGGAGGCGTGCGATCAGCTCAGTGATCTCGTGCGTCTCGACCGGGTTCATGCCGGCGGCGGGCTCGTCGAGGAGCAGGAGCTTCGGGCGCGTCGCGGTCGCGCGCGCGATCTCCAGGCGACGGCGGTTCGCGTACGAGAGGCTGTAGGCCGGCTGGTCCCAGCGATAGCCCATGAGCCGCTCGCCGAAGAACGCGAGCCGCTCGCCGGCGAACGCGCGGATCTCGCGCTCCTCGCGGCGCATGCCCGGCGTGCGAAGCATCGCGCGGAAGACGCCCGCCTTCGTGTTGCCGTACTCGGCCGCCATGACGTTCTCGATCACGCTCATGTTCAGGAAGAGCCGCAGCGTCTGGAACGTGCGCGACACGCCGCGCCGGCTGATCTGGTGCGGCTGCAGGCCGACGAGGCTTCGGCCCTCGAGGAGGATGTCCCCGCTGTCGGGGCGGTAGATCCCCGTGATGAGGTTGAACAGCGTCGTCTTTCCAGCCCCGTTCGGGCCGATGACGCTCACGATCTCGCCCTCTTTCACGGTGAGATCGAGACCGGTCACGACGGCAAGACCGCCGAAGTTGAGCGAGACGCTCTTGATCTCGAGCATCAGACGATCTCCACCCGCCGTTCGCCGAGCAAGCCGTTCGGCCGCAGGATCATGAGCGCGATGAGGATGAGCCCGAGCACGATGTACCGCGCGGGGTCGGGCTGCGTCAGCATCACGTTGTCCCACACGAACGCGGCGAGATAGAGCATGGGCGGCAGGAGCAGCAGGCGCAGGCGCGGCCCCACGAGCGTGAGGACGAGCGCCGCGCAGATGACGCCGATGTACGTGACCGCCGGCACCCAGCCGGCGAGATGCCTCGGGATGATCACCCAGTACGAGACGACATGCTGGAGCCCGCCCGGGCTGCTGCCCGCGACCCACGAGTGGTGCAGCGCATCCGCGATCGCGTGGCAGGCGAAACCGAGCGCGAGCGTCGCGGCCGCGACCATGAGCAGCTTGCGGGAGCGGCGGAAGGCGAGCACGAGCCCGCCGACGAGCGCGATGTAGAAGATGACCCGCGACTTGTTCGGATCGCGGAGCAACTCGAGCAGCGGGCCGACGACGAGCGCGCCGAGGACGACGCCCTGCTGCCGCCCTGCGCCGCCGAGGATCACCATCGTGTAGATCGTGATCAGCAGAACGAAGTAGAACGTCAGCGGAAGCACGCTCGCGCTCAGTGAGGCGAACAGCGTTCCCGTGAGGGCGGCGATTGCGGCGCCGAACGAGAAGCTCATCAGCTTCAGCGTGTTCACGGGCATCCCCATCGCTTCGGCGGCAAGCGGGTCCTCCCGCAGCGACCGCCAGGCGCGCCCCGTTCGCGAGAGGTTGACGAAGCGCAGCGCGACGTAGACGACGACGAAGAACGCGATCGCGAGGTAGTAGTAGGAGATCGCGAAGACGCCGGCGTGCTCTGTCGTCAGGCTGTGCCCGAACGCGTGTAGCGGATCGACGCTGAAGATGCCGAAGGCGCCGCCGGTGACGTTGTGGCCGAACAAGCTGTCGCCGTTCGTCGCGATCGTCTGGAAGAGCTGGAGGAAGAACAGCGTCACGATCGCGAGGTAGTCGCCGTGAAGGCGACGCGACGGAAGCCCGAGCAGGAAGCCGGCGATCGCGCCGATCGCGACGACCGCCGGGATCGACACGTACGCCGCGTAATGGAGATGGAACTGGTTCGAGTCGAGCAGTGCGTACGAGTACGCACCGAGACCGTAGAACGCGACGTAGCCGAGGTCGAGCAGGCCGCCCCAGCCGACGACGACGTTGAGGCCGAGCGCAAGCATCATGTAGAGCACCGTGTCGAAGCCGACGCGCCGCACGTAGCCGCTCGACGAGAACGCCGGCAGGAGG